>NZ_JANGCA010000090.1:0-11218 GCF_024463855.1 Clostridium sp. DFI.1.208
AATTATATCACAAATTACCAATAATTACCATATAATAAAACGAAATATTTGACAAAATAATCATAAAAAAAGCCTTTGATAAAAAGCTTTAGAAGATGTTGGCTATATATAGTCTGTCAAAGACCCGAGTTCTATAGTCCCTATGTATCCAGTGCCCAGCGTCTTCCAAATGGAAATACACTCGTGACAGAAGGAAGCGATGGTCGTATAATAGAGGTAACCGCAGATCATGAAATTGTATGGGAGTGGATTTCACCATATTATACGCATAATGAAACAGGCCCGAAGAACAATATGATTTATCGTGGCTACCGCTATCCGTACAGCTATGTTCCACAGGAGCCGACACCGACAGAAATTGCGATTCCACGTATTGACAATACCACCTTCCGTATGCCGAATGCCGGAGCACTTGGCGCAAAGACGGTGATTGATGTGGAAGGAACCCTACCGTATTATCAGGATGTGGCACTGTGTGTGGCAACCGATGATGAGGAAGATTTGAGCCAGCGCGAAAAGGTTTTCTCCGTAGATACTGCGGTGTTTGAGCCTGTCAGCGGCATGGCTGAGTGGACTGATAAGGTATTAAAGCAGCAGGAGAAGCCGGTGCTGGTACTGTTTGGTGCAGAGCGCTGTGTACACTGTAAGGCACTGCATCCGGTATTGGAAGAAGCCCTGCAGGAGGAGTTTGCGAACAGCTTCCTGATTCGCTATGTGGACGTTGATGCCAACAAGGATATCGTTGCCGCCTGCCATGTACAGGGAATTCCTGTTGTGGCGGTATATCGCAGCGGTGAAGAGGTACGTCGCTTTCACGGAGAACATGATTACGATGATGTCTGTGACTTTCTGGATGCGGTGTTTGCCTGATGCTGTAAACGGATAAAGGAGGATTTCCATGCGCAAGGAACCCTATGGTCTTATGCCGATATTTGCCCATCGCTGTATGCACCATGAGATTTATGGGAAAAGGCTGCAGTATGAAACCTATAAAAGCTCGCAGATTCTGCATTCTATCAATGACACGATTGATCATTTCGGAATGGTTGTGGATGGCGTTTTAAAGGCGGAGCAGTATACCAGTCAGGGAAGTGTGCTGTGCAGTGCCTATTTTGAGGATAATGATGTGTTTCCGGAGCTGCTGTATTTTACGGGTAAGCGGCAGTATACGTATACGCTGGTCGCAGTAAGACGGACAACCGTTGCCTGGATGCATGTATCCGATCTGGAGGAAATGCTGAAGGAGGATACGGAAATGATGACGGCGTTTATGCTGTATCTGTCAAAGCGGGGATTGCGCAATCAGATGCTGCTGAGCTGTCTGATGTATCAGACGATTCAGGAGCGCGTGGCATACTGGCTGCTGAGTATGAATCATTTGTCAGAGCATGAACGGATACCGCTTCCGCGTTCACAAACGATCTGGGCGAATACCCTGCATGTGAGTCGTTCCTCTTTGAATCAGGAGCTGAAGCGTATGGAAAAGGAAGGAATCTTTCGCATCGAGGGGCATGTTTTGATTCTTCTCGATCAGAAGAAACTGGAGGATATTTTGTAAAATCAATGAGAGGCAGGTCTAGCTTATGTTCGATTGAAGAGCAGAGGAGGCCTGCTTTTATTATCCTGAAAGCTTAAAATCGATATAAGGGCTGCCATACACAAGAAATTCCATATAGGAAATAATAAGAACCCGCATATGTGAATTCTGAAGTATAACGATCCATAATTTAAGGACTTTTCTTCGCAAACACAATTTTATGTGCTATGATACGGATATGTCATTTATATAAACAGATTCAGTGTACGCAAAAACATACATCTATCCGGGTTTACCATATTAGTTTTTTAGAATGCTTGGATCATGAGAACTATTGGGGGATTTGTTATGCTTGCTTACTTATAGAGGATGAGCCGATGCAGAATGTAAGGAAGCCACGGATATGCAGTTGTGCAGATCATTGGTTGCTGAGTCAAGGTATAAAGAAAAGGCAGGAAGATACAGGAAAGCACAAGAAAACAACAGGAGGATACATACGATGTGTACAAGTATAATTTCAAACGGCAATAAAACAATCATCGGCTTTAATCTTGATATATTGGATATGGAATATCGGGTGGTTGCTGAGGAAGATAAAGTTTATATCGCTATACATGACGATCAAGAAGGCTGGCTGCCCTTATTCGGCGCTAATTCCAGAGGGGATTTTGTAGCGATGCCGACTTGCTGGCCATTTGATGAAAGAAGTAATCCTGCGAATGCGGATAGTCTGAATATTATCAATCTGGATATTGATTTACTGCTTAGAAAAAAAACATTGGATGAAATTAAAGTGATTGCTGAGCATGAAGCGGTATCGAGTGTTCCGGGTGTCACCTTTCAATCACAGCTATCCGATAGCTCCGGTAATGTTTTACAAATAATTCCGGGGCAGGGAATACGGTATTTATCGAAGCCGCAATACGCTGTTTTAACAAATTTTTCTCCATTCAAAGGAAGCACGGAAAAGCACCCCTGGATGGGATTAGACAGATATCATAAGGCTGTCGAGCTGCTGGAGAATAGTAGTGAGGATTTTGATGTTTCTGATTGCTTTGAGGTTTTAAAACAGACTTCACAGACGATCTGTCCTACGGTGGTATCTATGGTATTTGATACAGCAGCGAATACGGTATACTGGTGTGAAAACAGAAAATGGGATAAGATTGAAAAAAAGAAAATAGGTTAATCCTATTCCTATGCAGTTTAACAATAACAACTATAATGGATGAATTGTGGTTTTCAGATAGCTGTTTGTCTAGGTAAAATAGGGTGAACAGAGCTTTATTTTGCGAAAGAGGTACGGACCATTAAATATTAAGCTTCACAAGACAACTTTGAAGCCTTTGGATCTCAGTTTGCGTTATATGCTCATTATATATCAAATAGGGAACTCTTAGTACGTAAGAATAAATAGCTTAAGAATATTCAATAATGCATTTAGACAATATAGGGTTGAAACAAAGAACAACACGTATTTTATGCGTGTTGTTGATGTCTAGTAGCATATTTCAATTTGTTCACTGAATATCATAATACCCAGAGGATAGTGAAGTTATAACGCTGTGACTACTACGTCAATGAAATTCTTGGTATCAGAAGATGTAAGGCTATGCGATTAACGAGAAAAGACTGTACTAATCAATAAGTTAATACCTTTTTGAGGTGTCAAATTTGAGGTGTCAAAATGGTATCCCGATATGATCACTTGAGGATGCAGTGGTTTATAAATTTACCGATTCCATCATGGTCATTATCATCTGTTATAAAATCTGCAGCACTTTTTGTGAGAGCGCTGCCGTTTTTCATAACGACTCCAATTCCTGCGTGCAATATCATATCGTAATCATTGTCTTCATCACCAAATGCGCACAGATTCTCCATGTCCCACCCATGCCAGCTCAATAGTTTTTTTAATCCCATCGTTTTTGTAATACAGGGATCTGTATATTCAAACAGTATGCTCGCTGTTACCAAAGCTGCTGATTTATAGGATGTATTGGAAAAGGTTGCACTTCTTGCGATAACCGATTCCATTGTCTGCGGTGCACAGGTAATCATTAGCTTTGGCCGTGATTTTTCGAGAAAATGTGAGAAATCAACAATCTTATAAGGGATGTGATCGGCGTCTGATAATTTTCTGATATGATCATCCTCCCATGGAGCATACAGAATCCCTTGCCAGGGGATGACAAAATTGACATCCAGATCTTCATAATGCTTTATAATTTCCTTCATAAATTCGCCGGAAAGAGGATAGCAGCTTTCTTCCTTACACAAAGTGAAATCACAAAGTTCACCACCACCTGTTCCGACGATTGCATCTACCAGTTCATGAATTCCCCATTCATCCAAAAGATTTTTAACACTGTGAGCATCTCTTCCTGTTGATAAGCCAAATAGGATACCTTTTTCCTTTGCCTTTCTTATTGCTGTAATTGTATTTGTTGAAACAGTACCGTTACTTGTAAGTAATGTACCATCCAAATCACACATAATTGCTTTAATGTCCATAAAATACCTCCCTTTATATTCATCATTATAATGATTTTGAATAAAAACGTAATCATTATATGTATTCTGTAAAAATTTATCACAATTTAAGCATATATTGTGCTTCGTTTTGATAAACAATGAGAAAATCAGAGCATATCATAAAGTGAACATTGTTTGTAAATCTTTTATTCTGTATAATATTTACATAGAAACATGCGTAGCAGCTATATGTTCGTAAACGAATGAAGGTTTCATACGTATGCCATAAATGAGGAGAGTCTTATGAATATTTTGAAAGATATGACTACGAAACGGGATTTTACCCCCAGCGAACAATTGATAGCTGACTACATCCTGAAACATTTTAATACAGTCAATCAATGCAGTATCAAAGACATAATAACCGTTTGTCATGTTTCAAGTGCGACATTATATCGCTTTATAGAAAAAATGGACTGTTATGGCTTTCAGGATTTCAAAGCAAAGATATTGGAAGACAAGGAAGATTTCTTAAAGGAAAACAGGAAGCTTGATTTTGATTTCCCTTTTCAAAAGGACCAGACTGAAAAAGAAATTATCGATGCAATCTGTCTGGATTATGAGCAGACTTTGCTTTCCACGAAAAATCTTTTTGATTTCAGGCAATTTAAACAGCTAATACCAAAAATGAAGCAATCTGAGGAAATAAATATTTATACCTCTGCAGGAAATTTATCATTTGCACAAAATTTCAAATTTCAGATGCAGGAGATTGGCGTAAATGTTACGGTTCCTGTAGAGGAATATGAACAGCGGTTATGTGCTTCACAAAGCGACTCCCGAAAATTTGCTGTCATGATTACCTATGGTGGACGGGGCTTGCTGGCTTCAGCTTTGTCGAAAATTCTGCATTGCAATCAAACACCGGTTCTGTTAATTTCTTCCCCGGAGATGAAAAAAGAAACTTACTATGCTGAATATCAACTTTATCTAAGTCACAGAGAAAATCATTTTAATAAAATATCATCATTTTCCACACGATTATCACTTCTTTTTCTTTTGGATATTCTATATGGCTGTTACTTCACAACCGATTATGATACCTATCTCAACAGAAAAATATCCTATTATAAAATGATTCGCATGTAAGAAGCCATCAGTATGGAAAGGAGCGGATGATAATGCAAAGAACCAATCGCCGGAAGCCTGAGGAGCTGGAAGAAATTTTATCCAATACAGAAAAGGAGATTCATTGTTACGTGATTTCCCATTTTGAGGAAATTCCCGCGATGACGATAAGGACCTTGGCAGTGAATACGTACGCCAACACAGGAACTATTATGCGATATTGTAAAAAGCTTGGCTATTCCGGCTTTGAAGAATTCAAAATTCATTTTCAGAATGATATGAAAGATTTAAATTATGATAGTTTTCTCATAAAGAATTCAGAAGATACCATTCATGTCATCAATAAAATGAAGCAATTATATGAAGATGTTGTAAGTAAGTCTAATCAACTTTTATCAGTAACACAATTGGACAGAATCGTTGATAAAATTTCAAAGGTTACCTATATTGATTTTATCGTTTATGATGCAAATACAGCTTTTGCGGAATATGCATCACATTATTTTTTCCTCATTGGAAAGGTATGCAATGTGTATTCGGATATTGATAAACAAATTCAGTTTGCCTCTATTGCAGATCCAAAAGATCATCTTGTTATTATCATCAGCAGAAGCGGATCAACAAAACGAATTATCAAGATTGCGAAAATTCTTCATAAACGAGGCTTTTATACTCTTTTGATGACGCAGAGATATACAACAAACATATCCATATACTGTACAGAATGCATAGCAGCACTCTATGACAATAATTTTGATAAAATGGGAGATTGTATCTTTTATACTTCTGTGAAATATCTGATGGACTGCATTATTCAAGTTTATTATACGAAATACTATAACCAGATTCTCCAGACTGTAAAGCAATATAACGAGCATTTTTTTGGAATTGACGATTGATTGTAAAAAGACGCAATGTTAAAAAGTCTTTTCATTTACAATGATGAAAGGACTTTTTTGTATACAGCGTATTCTTATTTACTGCAATTTTAGGGAAAAAAAGGATACAGTGTTACTATAAAATCCATCTTTCTTTAACTCCGGCATCTTTTGATTTATTCTATGTTCAGGAGGTGTAAATACATGAAAATTTACTTATTTTGTAACTTAGGGTTATCTACAAGTATATTGGTTGACAGTATGAAAAAGGAGGCAGAAAAGAAAGGGTTGGATGTCGATGTCAAAGCTTTCGCCATCTCAGAACTGCAAAAGTATGTTGGTGAATTGGATGTTGCATTGCTTGGTCCACAAGTTGGATATCGTGTGAAAGAAATGAAAAAAATCTGTGATCCTTTTGGAGTTCCTATTGATGTAATACCCATGCAGGATTATGGGATGTGCAATGGAAAAGGGGTTCTTGAATTCGCGTTGAGTTTAATCGAGAAAAAGGATGGAGGATGCTGACAATGAATACGTTAATGAACGAAAAGATTATGCCAGTGATTATGAAATTTATAAATTCCAAGCCTGTATTAGCATTAAAAGATGGATTTGTTTATGCCATGCCATTGATGATAGCAGGTTCTATCTTTCTGTTACTTGCAGAGTTTCCAATTAAACAAGTTACAGATTTCTTTGCCAGTGTTGGATTGAAAGAAGTCTTGAATCAGGCATATGCCTGTTCCTTCAATATTATGGCTTTGATCGCGGTAATAGGAATCGCATATACATATGCAGATAATGAGGGGTATGCCCCATTGCCTGCCGGGGCGATTGCACTATCAAGTTTCTTGCTTCTGCAGCCGGGGGATATCGTTAGCCAGACGGGAGAACAGGTATCTGTCATTTTGAAAGCATGGTGTGCAGGACAAGGTATGGTCTGTGCAATCATAATCGGTAATCTGGTTGGTTTTATCTACTGCCTATTAATAAAAAAAGGAATTACAATCAAAATGCCAAATGGAGTTCCGGCAGGGATTGTGAATTCATTTAATGCATTAATCCCAGCCGTCGTTATAACATTTCTAATGACAGCATTGTACGCTATTTTACAGCTTGGTTTTGATACAACCTTCTTTGAACTAATTTACGGCACCATTCAGACACCTCTGCAAGGTCTTTCAGATTCACTATGGGGTATTATTGCGGTTGCATTCCTTGTGCCACTTCTTTGGTGGTTTGGCGTACATGGTGCGTCGATCGTGACTGGGGTCATGACTGGCTTGTGGATGGCAAACACAGCTGCTAATCAGGTGATTCTGGATTCTGGGAAAGCATTAACACTGGAAAACGGTGCACATATCGTTACACAGCAATTTTATGATCAGTTTATCTGTGTAACCGGTTCAGGAATTACCATTGGTCTGGTGGTTTATATGCTCTTCCGAGCGAAAAGTAAACAGTATAAGGAATTGGGGAAAATAAGTATTGTCCCGGCATTATTCAATGTCAATGAACCGGTGTTATTTGGTACACCGATCGTATTGAATCCACTTCTCATGGTTCCTTTCATCGCCATACCGGTTCTAACAGCAATTATTGAGTATTTCGCAATCGCATCAGGCTTATGTCCGCTTTATACTGGCGTGCTTGCTCCATGGACAACCCCTGTTATTATCTCGGGATTCATAATTGGTGGCTGGCGCACCGCCCTGCTCCAGGCAGTCATTGTTGTGCTTTCCGTTATTGGATATTATCCTTTTATCAAAAAAATTGATCAGCTTGCATTTGAAAAAGAAGAAGCTATGCAGAATAATGTAGAGGAGAACGTACTATGAGTGAATTTGAATTGATTTGTTTTCAGATGATTGCAGGTGCCGGAGAAGCTAGGACAAATTTTATTGCTGCTTTGGAAGAAGCAAAAAGCGGTAACTTTCAAAATATTGATACACTGATGAAAAAAGGTGATGATGCATATATACAGGGGCATCATGCACATGCATCCCTCATTCAGGAAGAGGCAAAAGGAAACAAGACAGAATTATCACTATTGTTGATGCATGCCGAGGATCAGTTAATGAATACGGAAACCTTCCGTTTTCTAGTGATGGAATTGATTGATTCCTATCGCGGAGGTAATGCGTATGAATCATAGAAGCATGACAGCTTTTCCAAATGATTTTCTGTGGGGAGCGAGTACATCTGCCTATCAGGTGGAGGGTGCTAGTATGCAATACGGAAAAGGTCCTTCTTGTCAGGATGTAAAATGCGTGCCAGATGGAACCTCTGATTTAACTGTATGCTCAGATCATTACCATCACATGAAAGAAGATATTGCACTGATGGCTGAAATGGGATTCAAAGCATATCGATTCTCTATTGCGTGGACACGAATTCTACCGGAAGGAGAAGGGACAGTCAATCAACAGGGAATTGAATTTTACAGTAACCTGATTAATGAGTGTATAAGGCATGATATTGAACCAATCATCACTATGTTTCATTTTGATATGCCAGCAGCGCTTGATCAACGCGGCTCTTGGTCTAATCCTGATTCAGTACAATGGTTTGTGGAATATGCCAAAATTTTATTTTCTGCATTTGGGAATCGCGTACATTACTGGTTAACGATTAATGAACAGAATATTTTAACTCTGGTAGGACCGGTTATCGGCACTCTTAAGTTGCCAGAATCATGTGAAAATATGACACGTGAAATCTACCAGCAGAATCATCATATGCTGATTGCACAGGCGAAGGCTATGGTTCTTTGCCATGAGATGCTTCCAGACGCAAAAATAGGTCCAGCACCAAATATTTCTTTGATATATCCTCAAACATGTGACCCAAGAGATGTATGCGCAGCCCAGAACGCGAATGCATTACGGAACTGGCTTTATCTAGATGCGTATGTTTATGGGGAGTATAATCATATCGTTTGGTCATGGCTAAAGGATCAAAATGCAGAGCCGATATTTGCACCTGGTGATAAAGAAGCATTGAGAAATGCGCATCCGGATTACCTTGGTATTAATTATTATAATACGGCTGCCTGCCGTAAATATAATGATAGCGATGAGATTGGTGCTGTGTCCCAGCAGGAGAATAAGGGAGTAAAAAATCTGTATACAGGAGTCGTAAATCCTTTTTTAGAAAAAACAGAGTTTGGTTGGGAGATTGATCCGGAAGGCTTCCGTAATACAATACGAGAAATTTACTCTCGCTATCATTTACCGATTCTGATAACGGAAAATGGATTGGGAGCTTATGATGAACTCACAAAGGATGGGAAGGTGCACGATATATATCGTATCCAATACTTGGAAAAACATATCCATCAGATGCAGCTTGCTATTCATGACGGCTGTATGATGATAGGATATTGTCCATGGTCAGCATTAGATCTTATTTCAACACATGAAGGTATGAAAAAACGCTATGGATTTATATATGTAAATCGTAGTGAATATGATTTAAAGGATTTGAAGCGGTATAAAAAAGATTCTTTCTACTGGTATCAAAAGGTAATTGCTTCCAATGGAAATGATTTGTCATTGTAATTGCAGGAAAGCAGTATTACGAATGAAACGTCTGCTTTTATCATGAAAAGAAATACTTATGTGTTTAAAAAGCTAATATATAGAAGCTAAAATAACTATTTATCGTATATGGAATATCTATATAGATACCTACAGGATTATATGCACCCTGCGGATTTCTGTTCGCGTTATATGCATACAATGGACAGGACCTTTTATCATAAAGTCATACATGAGGGTATGCTTACATACAGCTTGCCAATTACAAGGCGAATTGAACTTAGCAAACATCGCCTGTCAAATAAAAATCACCATATTTATGAAACAGTTATTCACATAAACGGGAAGATATGCTACATTATGGGTAAGAAAGAAGAGGGAACTGGTATGAAATTAGGTATTGCAGGAGCAGGCATGATCGTCGTACAGGGTCTGCTGGAATTTGTACATGATATTGAAGGAATTGAGCTGATCGGGATTTGTGCTACCAAGCGCTCTGAGGAAAAGCTGAAGAAATTAAGTGAGGAGCATGGAATCGCCCATACATACACCGATTATGAGGAAATGCTGAAGCTGGATGATATCGATACGGTATACGTGGCAATCAATAACCATCTGCATTATGAATTTAGCAAAAAAGCAATTTTAGCCGGCAAGCATGTAATCTGCGAAAAGCCGTTCACGGTACATGTGGATGAATTGAAGGAGCTGGTTGCACTTGCAAAGCAGCACAATGTCATGCTGCTGGAGGCAATTACAAATCAGTATTATCCAAATTATCTGGAGCTGAAGAAACAACTGGGCAGAGTAGGAGACATCCATGTGGTATCCTGTAACTATTCACAGTATTCTTCCCGTTATGATGCATTTAAGCGTGGAGAGGTTCTGCCTGCGTTTAATGCGGATATGGCCGGAGGGGCACTAATGGATCTGAATGTGTACAATGTGCATTTTAATGCAGGTCTGTTCGGTATGCCGAAGGATGTGCAGTATTTCGCCAATATAGAAAAACGCGTAGATACATCCGGTATTCTGATTCTGGATTATGGTAGCTTTAAATCCGTATGTATCGCGGCAAAGGATTGTGCCGGACCTTCTCAGGCAGTAATC
This sequence comes from Clostridium sp. DFI.1.208, assembly GCF_024463855.1. NCBI lineage: Bacteria > Bacillati > Bacillota > Clostridia > Eubacteriales > Clostridiaceae > Clostridium > Clostridium sp. DFI.1.208. Next base: position 10,668 of record NZ_JANGCA010000090.1, read on the forward strand.
GAAGGTGAAAACGGATATCTGGAGGTGGAGGGCTCTGCTTCTGTATGCTCTGCGGTAGCTTATACATACCGGGATACAAAGGAAGAAGGACGCTTCAATTCGCATCCGGATGTACATCGTATGAAGTTTGAATTCATTGAATTTGAACGCATCGTGCGTGAAAAGGACTGGAAACGGGTAGAGGAAGGACAGCAGGAGAGTCTGATTGTGATGGAGATCATCACCCAGGCAAGAGAAAAGGCAGGTCTCTAGCTATTATCGCTTGATTATTATGCAATAGAAAAAAGGGGCCTTACGTAACGTGGGTTGAGTGAAAAATCGCTCTAATTATTATGGGGTTTTCGTAGATATTTGCTATGCTCGATTGTATCATGGGCTCAAAAAAGGTATGCGAGGTGTGATGATGCAGGCGCATACCTTTTTATAGTGTGCCGGGCATGGCATAAATTCAGTTGGAGACAAGCCAACCACAGGTAGTTACCGCCAAGTGTAGTGAACCACAAGCCGTTGATAGTGATGTCATGGGTGAAGGAAGTGGTGTAACGATTCTT
>NZ_JANGCA010000091.1:0-11116 GCF_024463855.1 Clostridium sp. DFI.1.208
ACCTGTTCTCATCCCGAACACAGAAGTTAAGCATATCAGCGGCGACAATAGCTGGACTGGCTCCAGTAAAGATAGCACGCTGCCAGGTAATCTGACTCATCATCTGATGGGTCTTTTTTTTACTTATTAGCAAAGCTAGCAAGGCGGTAGAAAGCCTTTACGATTCTGATGATTCCTTTTCCTTATTACAATTCTATCGAAAGAGTAATAGAGGCGCCTAAATAGGAGGAGCATGCCTTTACTATACGGTAGTTTTTACTGTCAGAAACCCGGGTAGAATGCAGCACAGCTGTTCTGAATCATAGAATGTATTAAAAGACAGAGCTTGCATGTTGCTGAAATGCCATGTTCAATAGCCCACCTTATCATTTTTATAAACAAATGTATGTGCTTTTATTGTAAAACTGCAAACTTCTTTTAAATTTCGCCCTTATTCTAAAAAATCATGAGCAAACGTGGTATAATAATACTGTTTTGACGATATGAGGAACCATACATATATACAGGGCTTGGTGACTATGATCGATCCGAAAAGGAGGACGAAATTTTGGAATTTACAACGTTAACACCTCAGGAATATGAAGCATTCCAGAATCAGCATCCCTATCGGGATTTTATGAACTCGCTGAAAGCGATGGAATTAAAGAAAATCAATCATTGGGATGTTGAATACGTTGGAGTAAAGGAGCAGGATAAGCTTCTATGCGCTACTCCATTGACATCCATACCAGTGATGAAGCTGTACCGATTTTATTATGCACAACGCGGTTTTCTAATAGATTATCGCGATGAGGAGCTTTTGCGTTTTTTCACAAAAAAGCTGACAGCTTATTTAAAGAAGAAAAAGGGCCTGTATCTGATTGTTGATCCAAATGTACTATATAAAGAGCGCGATATCGATGGTGAACTGGTAGAGAACGGCTTTGATCACTCCTATGTCGTGAAAAATATGATAGCCTCCGGATATGAGCATCAGGGATTCACTAAGGATTTTCAGGTGATTTCAGAAATTCGCTGGATGTTCTCACTATATTTAGATGGCAAGGATGAGAAAATGCTTTTAAAGGAGATGCATCAACAGACACGCTGGTCTGTGAATAAAACCTTAAAGCAGGGAATACAGGTACGTGAATTAACGATTGATGAATTGGATATTTTCCTTGATATGATGCACCATACCTCACAGCGCTGTGAATTTGTGGAGCGCGAGCCTGAATTTTATCGAAATCAAATGATTGCATATGGAGAGGATGCAAAGCTGCTGCTGGCATATCTTGATCTGAATGATTTCCGAAGGAAGCTGGAATTGGAAAAGCAGGAGCTGGAAAGAGAATATGCAGAGATACTTGCCAAGCTTGATGAGCTTCCCAACAGCAAGAAATTTATCAAGAAGAAAAAGGTTGTGGATGAAGCCTTCGCATTAAATGAAAAAAAATATAGAGAAGCTGAACTATTGGAGCAGGAGCATGGAGCCTGTATACCTATGGCTACATCGTTTTTTATACAGTCGCAAGATGAGCTCATCTATCTTTACAGTGCCGCATACGATACCTTCAAGAAATATAATGCGCCGTATGCAATTCAGTGGCATATGTTGCAGTATGCTCTGAAGCATGGAATTCGCAAATATAATTTCTATGGCATATCCGGCGATTTTGATAAGAATGCGCAGGATTATGGGGTTTATGAATTTAAAAAGGGCTTCCACGGTGTTGTGGAAGAGCTGGTTGGTGACTTTATCCTACCCATACAAAAAGGGCCGTATGCACTATATAAGAAATTAAAGAACAAGTAGTTCTATGGAGGTAGTATGCAATATCAATTTATAGAACAAGTCGATGCGAAGGAGCATGATGCGTTTGTAAGCAATCATGAATTATGTAATCTTTTGCAATCCAGTAGCTGGGGTCTTGTTAAGGAAAACTGGAAGCATGTAATCGTAGGTGTAACTAATCAGAAAGAGCTGGTGGCAAGCTGTATGATCCTAATCAAGCCGCTGCCGTTGGGGTTCAGTATGTTTTATATTCCGCGCGGACCGGTCTTGGATTATACCGATTCTGCACTTGTAGCATTTCTTATGAAAGAGCTGAGACGCTATGCAAAGAAATTCAGATGCCTGTTTATCACCTTTGATCCGGCGGTTCACTGTAATGATTACACAATCAAAGAAGCAAATGAGAACCATTATGAGCATATCGATGCTATGATACAGATGCTGCAGGAGCAGGGAGCTGTATTCAAGGGCTTTACCAAGCATATTGATGATACCATTCAGCCGCGTTATCATGCCAATGTCTATGCCGGTGAGAACCTTGAAGCGACCTTGTCTAAAAGCTGTAAGAAAGCACTGCAGACCGTCCAGAAGAAAATGATTGAGGTTTCGCCTTATCATATGGATGGCGTGGAGGATTTTGCAAAGGTAATGCATTGTACGGAGGAACGTAAAAACATTCATCTGCGTGACGAGGAATATTTTCAGCGCCTTATGGAAATCTACGGAGAGGATGCCGTGATCTATTTGGCTAAGCTGCCGCTTCGTAAGCTCTATGAGGATACAAAAAGGCGGTATGAGCAAAATGAAAAGGATTTGGAAGAATGTCCGGAGAATGCAAAGAAAAAGCGCTTTACACTGGAAGAGCTACATGCTTCTCTCAGCCGTGAGGTAAAAGAGCTGCAGGAAAATCTGGAGCGTGACGGAGATATTGCAGTTGTTTCCGGAGCATTATGTGTGAAATTCGGACCAACTGCGGAGATACTGTATGCAGGTATGGATGAGCGCTATAAACGTTATATGGCACCCTATGCCAGCTTTTATAGATGTATGATATGGAGCTTTGAAAAGGGCTGTCGCTGGAGCAACATGGGGGGGATTGAAGGCAGTCTGAAGGGTGGACTCACGAAATTCAAGGCGAATTACAATCCTACCATAAACGAATTTGTCGGTGAGTTTGATTTACCCGTATACAAATCACTGTACGCTCTATCACAATGGGCGATGAAGCAGAGGAAGAAAGCGCTGCAGAAAAAATAAGAGGTGAGAACGATGAAACAAATACCTGTTTGTTCACTGGAGGAAACCAGAGAGCTTGGAATGAAATTAGCTTCTCTTATAAAGCCGGGAATGCTGATTACATTAAGTGGTGATCTGGGAGCTGGTAAGACAACATTTACAAAATATCTCGGCAAGGGACTTGGTGTTAAAAAAACAATCAATTCACCGACCTTCACCATATTGAAAATATATCAGGGAGCGTCCATGCCGGTTTACCATATCGATGCCTATCGGCTGGAGGGAATCACACAGGATCTTGGATTTGAAGAATATTTCGAGGATGATGGCGTATGTGTGATTGAATGGCCGCACTTTATTGAAAGTCAGCTTCCAAGGGAGCGTTTGCATATTGCCATCACCAGAATTGAGGGAGAAGAGGAGAAACGTATGTTTACTCTTGATCCGAATGGCAAAGTGTATGAAGAAATTGTGGAGGCGTTATAATGAAAACATTATGCTTGGACAGTGCGCATAAGTATCTGGTTATCGGGCTGTATGAAGATGATTGTATGATATGTGGTACTGCAAATTTATCATGGAAAAAGCAATCAGAGACAATATTTCCGGAGCTTATGCGCCTGATGCAGGAAGCTGGCTGGGATAGTGACGATGTGGATGAGGTTGTGATCACAGATGGGCCGGGAAGCTATACAGGTGTGCGCATTGCAATGTGCGTTGCGAAGGTTTTATGTACCAGGAAGCATATACCGCTGTATGCTGTATCGACGCTGCAGCTTTATGCAGGAGTACATGAGCATGCATTTGTTATGCTGGATGCCAGAAGTCAGCGTGCATATACAGGAGCTTTACAGGGCGGTAAATTTGTTGAGGAAGAAAAGATACTGACACTGGATGAAATTCGTATGCTTGTCGAGCAATCGGATTATCAGCTGTTTGGAGATTGTGAGCTGATTGATGAAAAGGCGAGTGAAGCACAGTTTCTTGAGAATTTCATCGCATTGCGTCCGTATTATAGAAAAGTTGAGAATGTACATACGCTGACTCCGCGTTACTTAAAGGAGTCAGATGCATATAAGGTAAAGCCATGATTCGCAGGGCTGCAGACAGAGATCTGGAGCGCATTCTGCAGATTGAAGAGCTTTGCTTCAGCAGTCGCTGGACAAAAGAGATGTTTCTTTATGAGCTGCATGAAAATGAATTTGGCCATTTATATGTATTGGAAGAGAATCAGGAGATTGCAGGTTTCATTGATTTCTGGACGACGTTTGAATGCTGTCAGCTGGCGAATATTGCTGTGCATCCTGCTTATCAGGGAAGAGGATACAGCCGTAGTCTGATGGATTTTATGATTGCAGCGGCAGAGAAAGAGCAGTGTGAAACCATTATGCTGGAAGTACGGCCATCCAATGTAGCTGCGCGTGGTCTTTATGATTCCTATGAGTTTATTAAGGTTAATATACGTAAAGGGTATTACAATGATAATGGCGAAGATGCCATTGTGATGTGCAAAGCCCTGGGAGGTAATTTGGTATGAAACAGACGCTGATACTGGCTGTGGAATCCAGTTGTGATGAAACAGCTGTGGCGATTGTGGCGGACGGAAAAGAGATATTGTCCAATGTCGTTGCAACACAGATTGATGTACATAAGGAATTTGGCGGTGTTATTCCAGAGGTTGCGAGTAGAATTCATGTAGAAAACATATCTATGGTGATTGAAGAGGCATTGCATAAAGCAAATGTGGCAATGGAGGACATTGATGCAGTTGCTGTTACGCAGGGACCGGGTCTGGTGGGCTGTCTGCATATTGGTGTACAGGCTGCAAAGACGCTTGCCTGGGCTTTTCATAAGCCGCTGGTACCGGTGCATCATATTGCCGGACATATTTATGCAAACCGCCTGATAACGGATTTGAAGTTTCCGTTGCTGGCACTTGTCGTATCCGGCGGGCATACGGAGCTAGTCTATATGAAGGATGAGTGGAGCTTCGAGATCCTTGGAACTACGCAGGATGATGCGATTGGTGAAGCTGGAGATAAGGTAGGACGTGTGCTGGGGCTGCCATATCCTGGCGGTGTTTACGTGGATAAAATCGCCAAGGAAGGCAAGCCGATTTATAAGCTGGCACGGCCAAAGACAGAAAATCCGATGGATTTTTCATTCAGTGGTCTGAAGAGCAGTGTATTGCAGTTTATTGACCGTTGTAAGCGGAAAAATGAAACCTTTACTGCTGCAGATTTGGCTGCATCCTATCAGGAAACCGCATTTGGTGCCTTGCTGGAGCGTGCGGAGTATGCATTGCAGGAATATCACCCTGCCCAAATGGTACTAGCGGGCGGTGTTGCCGCGAATTCTTGTTTGCGTGAAAAGGTGGAAAAGGGACTCGCTGAAAAATATAAGGATGTTGAATTTATCATTCCTCCTTTATCCTGCTGTACAGATAATGCGGCAATGATCGCAGTGGCAGGATATATTGCGTATACGCACGGTGTGCGAGGAGACTTTGATTTAACAGCAGATCCTGGAATCGAACTGGAGGCAGCTGCGGTAAGCCATGTATAAAGTAACTGAAAAGCTCTGGATTTTTCTGAATTCGGGGTTTTTCTTTTTTTTCATTTCATAAAAGCTACCATTCGCGTTGGAATGCTTCCTTACAGCTGTTTGGCGTTTGGTGCAATGAAGAGCTTTCGCTTTTTTTGGAAGGATTCCTATCAGACGTATTTCTATTCTTCCTGTCTGAATGCGAGGATATCGATAAACGCACATACACCTATAATAAAAGCTACTACTTTCTCCAGCCAGGGAATCGAGGTAATCAGCTGTGTCAGATAGTGAAAGCTTAAGAGCATGGACAAAGCGTAGTTCAGACAGAATATAATCGTAATAATGAGACAAATTTTTTGTGTTTTTTTCATTTTCTTCACCTGTTCTACTTTATGAAAATATTCTTCAATTATGAATGATTCCGGAAATCCGGGCATAAAGTAGGGTGAGCAGGAGGGAGATTTAATATGAAATCAAAAATCATTGCAGGCGTTGGTATTGTTGTTCTGGCTATCGCTCTAATCTTCGCAATGAAACCAAAATCCTTTGATAAGCAGTTTGAGAAAAAGATGTCTGATATGAATTCCTATATCCTGGAAGGCAATATGGAAATTGCGAAGGGTGAAGATGTGAAGACATATGCTGTGGAGGTCGGATATAAGAAGGCCGATAAGGATTTCTTCAAGGTGACATTGACGGATAAGGAGCTGAATCAGGAACAGATCATTCTTCGGAATGATGCTGGTGTTTTTGTAGTAACACCGAGTCTGAACCAGATTTTCAAGTTTGAGGGAGACTGGCCGATGAACTCTCCAAAACCGTATCTATTGCAGTCGATTGCAGATATTGTAAAGGGAAAGGATGCAGCGATTAAGGAGGAAAAGGGCGGCTATCTTGTCACTAGCAAGGTATCTTATCCGAATAATAAAAACTTCGACCATGAAGAAATCATGTTTGATAAGGATTCTAAGCTGAAGTGGCTGCAGATTTATAACAAGGATAATACATCTGAGCTTAAAATTGTGTTTACCAAGTCGGATTATAATGCAAAAATTAAGGATGATTATTTTAAAGCACCGACTGTTTTGGAGAAGTCAAAAGCAACATCGGCAATAACGGATGCTGATTTACCTTTATATCCGGTTATGGTGTATGATGCCAAGCTTGAGAATATCAGCAGTATGAATGCGAATGGACAGACGAAGCATGTTCTGGAGTATACGGGAGATAAGAATTTTACGGTTGTGGAAACAAAGAAGAAAAGCGTAAAGGAAACGCAGACAGTAATCATGCCCGGAGAAATGATGGATGCCCTGGATGTGGTGGGATTCTACGATGGAAACCATCTGAGTGCGGTGTATGATAATGTTGAGTTCACTGTATTTTCTGATGACCTGAGCCCGGAGGAAATGATGCAGGTGATTATGAGCATGCAGGTGGCTGTGATGAAGTAATGATAAGGAGAGGAGATGTATATTATGCAGATCTTTCTCCGGTTGTCGGAAGTGAGCAGGGAGGCGTTCGTCCGGTTGTTGTCGTACAGAATGACAAAGGCAACCGTTATTCAAAAACGATCATTGTTGCTCCTATTTCAAAAAAGATGTCGAAGCCGCCAATTCCCACACACGTCATATTTAGCGATGATTCTCTGAGCTATGTTTCTATGATTCTCTGTGAGCAGCTGCGTACCATAGATAAAAAGAGATTGGGGCAGTGGATCTGTACATTGGATGAAAAAACACTGGAAAAGATCAATCGGGCAATTCGGGTAAGCCTGAGTATATGAGTACAGGAGGGGTTCCTATTTGGAATCTCTTTTTCATTCTTATAGAGGAGGCGATGGCGGTGATAGGTATAGGAAAAAAGTGATAAGAAATCTATAAAAATTTTCATTTTTTACTTGTCAAGAATGAAGTTTCATGATATTATATACAGGCATTGTGATGATACAAGCTGAAGGTCCAGTGGTGTAGTGGTTAACATGCCTCCCTGTCACGGAGGAGATCGTGGGTTCGAGTCCCATCTGGACCGCCATTTAAATCTTTGAAATCTATTTGAATATGCTGGTCCAGTGGTGTAGTGGTTAACATGCCTCCCTGTCACGGAGGAGATCGTGGGTTCGAGTCCCATCTGGACCGCCAGTTATGCAGATGTAGTTCAATGGTAGAACACAGCCTTGCCAAGGCTGATACGGGGGTTCAATTCCCCTCATCTGCTCCATGTGTATATTAACTTCCTTTTCAGGAAGTTTTTTTCTGCAAAAAAAGCCTTTATTTAAAGGGTTTAACGCATTTTTATAATATATTATAATTACCGATAATACATATCATGACGAAAATATGACGAAAAATAATGCTTGAATATATATGATATTCATTTAAAATGAAATTAAGAGGTGATTTTATGGCAGCATATAGAAAAGGAAAGAAGATATATTTTAAAGGAAAGTATTTAAAAGAAGATGGCACATATCAGAATTATAATAGATATTGTCCTGGTATCACAAAATTAAAAGAAGCTGAGTTACTAGAACAAAATTTTTTAGAGCGTGTGAAAATGGGCGAGGAAATAACACATAAGGGGCAGATTACATTTATAGAGGTTTGTGATAAATATGTAGATATGCGTCGCAGATCAGGAGCGGTTAAAGGCTCAACGATTATCGCCGATAAGGAAATCATAAATAAATTAAAAGAAATCTATCACTATAAAATTGCTTTAATCAAGCCAGGCACTCTGCAGAAGATAATAGATGACATGGATGCAAAAGGATACAAAGAAGCGTATATCAATAAGTTTTATCACACTTTAAATAAGATTTTTAAGTATGCGAAGGTTGAAGGGTATATATCTATCAATCCGATGGAGCGCGTTCATAAGATTAAACGCCCGGATGAAATAAAGGATGATATGAAGTTTTGGACATATGAGGAATATAAGCTATTCCATGCAGCAAGTAATAATGACTGCTTTTCAGTATGCTATGACCTGTTGTACCTCCAGGGCCTGCGCAAAGGAGAAGCTCTGGCATTAACCTGGAATGATATAGATTTCGCAAAAAGAACACTCCGCGTAAATAAGACAATAACGTATAGAGTGGATGATGAGCTTTATAAGATAACACCGCCAAAGACAAAGAATAGCATCAGAACCAGAGAAATGTCATGTGAATTGATTGATATATTGCAAGCATATAAAAAGGATCAGGAAAAGATAAGAAATTTTAATGAAAATGGTTTTGTGTTTGGATATGATAAGCCGCTTGTTGAATCGTCGTTAGATAGGAATTTTAAGGCGCAGATCATAAAGGCGAATAAGATGATAGATGAGCAGAATGAGATAAATGGAAACAAAGAGATAAAGCATATCAGAACATTGAATCTGCATGCCCTCAGGCACTCTCACGCATCGTATTTATTAAATGCCGGTGCAAATATGCTGGTTGTGGCTTCCCGCTTAGGAGACACGCCAGAAACGATTATGAAGGTATATGCACATATGTTTCCTGCATCAGAAACAGAAATCATGGATATCATGAACAGCAAGTATAAAGGAGCATCAGATAAGCATTGACTATAGAAAAAAAGCTGCTTTTGATTGCAGCTTTTATTTTTTCTCACTCATAAGCTCAATAATTTGTTTTTCTAAATCTTTTTGTTGAGATGCAGTTAGGTCATCGCTTAATCTGATTACCAATGTTCCTTTCACAGAATGAAAATCACCAACAACAGAGCCGTCAAAAGAAGATAAATAATCGTTTCTCTTGTTTGCATCCTTCTCATTTGCATAAATTTCTATTTGACCACCACCGATAGTTCCAACATCGCAAGCGTCATCACCATATGGTGATGAGTATTTTTCTTTTGCCAATTGATCATCAACCTGTTTAAGCCTGAAATATACAGCGCCTGTATAACCACCGTCTTTATTAAGTTTCCCGTTTGGATCATTATCTTCTGTAACCATACAGGTGCTTTTTACTCCATCCAGCTTTTCAATGGCAGCTTTTACATCTTTATCAGCTGGGTTGGTTAATAAATCTTTTTTAGTATCCCCACATCCACTCAAAGCCACAAACAGCATAACACATAAAATACCAGCAATCGATTTTTTCATTTTATATATCCCTCCATATCGATATCTATAAAATATTATATCATACAGAATGGTAAAATTTACTCATCATTCAAAAAGGATGTTCTTTCTTAATGAAAAAATGGTAATAAATTCAATCTTAGCAATAATATGTAAAATTTAACATTTAAATGTTATAATATACACACATGTTTTGCAAAAGGTGCCATAAACAGGAGAACGCAAGCATATGTCAGAAGATGAATATAGAAATTGTATTATCAAAATGATTACACAGATTCATTCATTAAGCAAACTACGCCGTATTTACACATATGTAATGCATCACTTTACCAAGTAACAAAAAGGCGAGGGAAACCTCGCTTTTTACTGTGCTTTATAGGTGCTTAATGCTTTTGATCAGTGTGCAATTCCTGTTTTAATATGGTCAGTAATTTATTTAAAATCACATCAGCGAATTCAGCTCGTTCTTCTTTCGACATATTGAGATATGACTTTATTAAAAACGTATCCACTTCATTCAAATCATATTGCATTATTAAATCATCCAGAGCCGTATCCGATATTTCAAACATTTCACCTTTGCCCTCAGTGAGCCATAAGTAATTAACGTTATATGTCTTACATAGCAATTTCAATATGGCATTACTTGGTTTTCTGTTCCCATCCTCGTAATTGGCTATTGTATTGCGATCAAGACCAAGTTTATCACCAAACGCTGCTTGTGTTAATCTTAAACTTTTTCTTAATAATTTTAATCTCTCTTTCAAAACAATCACTTCCTTTTTAATTCATATTAGCATAAGTACAACAAAAAAACGAGGTTTTCATTCCTCGTTTTTTTGTATTTTTTTTGCAAACGTTTGGAAAAAATTTCGTACTGCTTTTCGTTCTTCGTGTGATGCTTCAAGATATGTTTCAATCAAAGCTCTGTCATCTTTATTTAAATCGAATTGCTCAGCCACTTCATCAATGATGGTTTCAGGAAATGCGGTAAACATATCAACATCAGCACCTTCAGTAAGCCAGAAATAATCAACATTGAAAGTACGGCATATGGATTTCGCCATCAACTCTGTTAATTTATTAACACCATTTTCGATAGCTGAAACGGAAGAAACTTTTATACCTAGCTTTTCACCAAATGATTTCTGGCTAAGACCCAATTCTTTTCTTAAATTTTTTACTCGATCATTGGGTGTCATTGAATAAACCTCCTTTCTATGTAGCAATAATAACACAAAATATCCATTTAATCAATATTCTGGTGTTGACAAATTCCATTTAATGTAATATAGTGTACATGCAATGGATGGCAGATTCCATGATATGTAATGGAGAAAGACAACTATATTAAAGTCAAGTAGTAATTTATGAAAAAGTATGAAATATAAAATACTTGAAAATATAGTATTCGATCTTTGAAATTGTGAATGTAAATATGTTGAAAAGAACTATAGTTAA
>NZ_JANGCA010000092.1:0-10985 GCF_024463855.1 Clostridium sp. DFI.1.208
TCCAGACCACTGCGGAGCGCTGGAGATCAGGCAACAGGACGAGAATACCAGTTGCACATATAGAGTGCATAGCATCTCTCATCTGTGTGAATTCCTCTACAAATTCGCAGAATTCAAAACGATCGCAGTATGATAGAGCGAGAAAGAAAACAGAAAAGATATGTTTGAAATGAAGTCATCGGAAAGATGGCTTTTTTACTTTCTTCATGATTCCATAGCTGCCGATGGCAGTGCCAGCGGCAGCAGCGCCGGTCTGATCTACGCCGGCGGGAAAAAGAGAAAGACACTTCTCTATGACCTGGCAAGTTGCCAGGTCATAGATTCAAGAAGTGATATACAGGAATCGAAATGATGATAAGGAGGGTAAAAAGATGAGGAAGAACAATATGTATCAAGACTTCGATCATGGTAAAAAACACTTGAAGGAGTATCAGAGATGGCTGGCTCCCTCCCGGGAGCCGCCACTTCACTAAAAACGCTGTTTTTAGTGAAGCAGGATAAGGGATTTTGTCCGACAAAATCCGGCGGGACAAACGGTCAACGACCGTTTTCTAAAAACAAAAAAGATGGGAAAATGCTTTATTTATCAGCTATTTTCGTATTTTCAAATCGTAAAATTATTGTAGGACATCTGTCAGACATTTGTCGGACTTTGTAGGACGATTGTCCGACATGTAAAAACACGATAAATAAAGGAGTTTGGAAAAAACTGTAGGACATACGTCCTACGATAAAATAGGGTTGTCCTACAATCGTCCTACACATTTTTATAAGATCTTTTTCTTCATCAAATAGATACCTGGCAACTTGCCAGGTTATAAAATTGGAGGTAAGAAAGTGAAAGAAAGAAAATCATTCCGCTTTAGCTTGGATACATTTCAAAAGCTGGATACTTTACAAGAATTAGAAAAACAGCAAGCAGAAAAATTCAATATTACGCCTAAATCGATTACCGCAATAGTTGAAGATGCGATTGCAGAGTATTATGTTTTGAAGCTGGATAAAGATACCGGGACAGACTATCTCACCAGAATGAATCTGATGATTCAGGATGCTCTGAAACAACAAAACCACCAAAGAGATATGACCCTCAATCATATCCTCCGCTATGCCATGATGTCTTATGAAGCTGCTGTCACCATGCTCAAAAATTTCAGGCTCTCCGATGAGGAACGTCCAAAGGATTTTGAAGATGCCAAGAATCTCGTTCAAAATCTGGACAGTATCTTTGAAGACAGCATCTTTGAAAAAGTTGCGAAAGAGCTTGGCGAGGAGGTCGATTGATCTATGCTTCTCCTTGATGCTTTTGATAGATTGAGTGATCTGCTGGAAAAGGGATTCTCCTGTTATCGAAGGATGCGTGGTTCCGATCCGAACGGCTTCAATTATGACATGCTCGAGAATTCTCTGGACGTCACCAGACGAGCTTATATGGATTGCCTCGAAGTTCATTTCGATCACACCCTGTTGGAACGTATCGAACGACAGTGTCAGAAAAAAGGCCAACAGGTATTCAGTGCTGACTTCTTGAATGATCTCATGGAAGCCTATATGGAGGAACGATTTGCGAAGCAACGATATTTTTTCGATATGGATGGCGTCCTGTTCAAGTTCGATAACACTCTGACTACGCTTGAGCCACTATATGAGGAAGGCTACTTCAGGAACCTTCCTCCTCATCGTCTCGCTGTCCACTGCCTGCAGGAATTATTGACAGAAGCCCCTGATCAGATCTATATCCTATCTCACTATATCGACTCTCCCTTCGCTGAACGTGAGAAGCGAGAGGTATTGCAGGAACTCTTCCCCTCTCTGGATCCACACAACGTGATCCTGGTCCCTTACGGAGAAAACAAGACAGACCATGTTCCGCTAAGAGTCAAAGAGAATGATTTCCTCATAGATGACTATAACCAAAATCTTGTATGCTGGAGAGATGCCGGTGGATATGCGATCAAATTCGTGAATGATATAAACGACAGACACGGATCCTGGAAAGGAAGCAGAGTCGAATATGATGATCCTGAGCTCATCAATTCCTTGAACCATATATTTGAATACGCTGTCACAAGTGAAGATCTGGCAATGACTCTGGAGCCTTATATGCAACAGAAGCTGGAGGTGCTGCGTTCACATGCTGATATCGATCTTTGATCACATGGCAACTTGCCAGGTAGGAGATATCCGACATGAGTAAGGCTCACGTCATCAGCAAATTCCGCTTCCTGGAATGTGGGAAAGCTCCACCGAAAGGCTCTCGATTCAAAGGTACGATCTCTACTGCATCACTATTGGATTGGTACGAGTATACCGGCAGAGAAAAAGCAGCGGACGATAAGAAGGAACACAGTATGCATGAAGGTGGACTCTTAGGCTATACGAGCCAGGATGATACGACGCGTACCTTCTCCAGCGATGGCTGGCTGACGAAAGACAAGATGCCGGGATTCAAGAAGAAGATAGCCAAGGCATTCCATAAAGACGGCGATATCTGTTGGGATACTGTCATCTCTCTCAAGGACTATCAGGACTCCTTCCAAAGCAATATGTATGATGTCAACGATTATGCTGCGATCGTCTCCAAATCCCTGCCCGGATATTTCAAAAGCATCGGTCTCGACCCGGACAACATGATCTGGTGGATGAACTATCACAACAATAAGAAGAATCCCCATATGCATATCGTGTTCATGGAAAAGGTCCATACCAGAACGCGTGGTAAGCTGGCGCAGAAATACCTGGACAAATATAAAAGCACCTGGTTGAAGGAATTAGGTCTCCGTCAGGAATTCACCAAGAGATACGAAAGAGCTCCAAAGGATGTCTTCAGGGAAAAGGATGCTTTACGTAAAACGCTGATCTCCGGGATCGACATGAGATTCCATGACCAGCTGCTCCATAGCTTCTACACGACGCTTCCGAAGAAAGGAAGACTCTCCTATAACTCCAAGAACATGAAGCCATACAGAAGACAGCTCAACCTGATCATCCGCTCCTTACTGCAGGATGAAGAGATACGACCGGCGTACGAAGAGTGGCTCGGTAAGGTCGAGATGCTGGATGATCTTCAGAACACGCTTGCGAACGAGAAGATCTCCCACTTCAAAAAAACAGAGCTGGACAAGCTCTATACCAGGATCGGGAATATGATCCTGGGACATGCGAAATATAAAGAGACGGAGCATAGACAAGAACATGAGCTATGGTTCTCAAAACAGAATATCCGTTATCAGGATGAACAGATATATCGTATCAAGCTCCAGGATCGTGCTGCTTGTATCGACCTGCCATCCGATGCAGCCCTGTTCCTGGATGAACGGGGCTTTTATCATGTCGAGATCGAACAAGACAAAAGCTACACGCTCCATCGGTATGCAAAAAATCTCGATGCCTGGAAAGATATCTCTGAAACAGATACATTGCAGATCGATAGAGACACCCTCTTCCGCTATATGCATGCGAAGGACATATCGTTATCCGAAGGTGAGCCTAAGATCTTTGTAGGTCAAGATAGCCGTATATCGCTCATGGATGGGACAGATGAGACCGCTGTGCCGCTTCTTACGGACGATCCAAAAGAGATACCTCCTGATCCACAAAAATCCTTGCACGCTCGATCAGAAGGTCCCCCTGCCCGTATGGGGATGAGGAAGAAATCGAAAGTGATCTATAAGCAAAAACTGAGTGCAGTCCTGAAAAAAGGCTCCAAGCGGATCCTACATCAGGACGCGCAGGAAAAAGAAAGAGATCTGGAAAGATTCATAAGAGAATATGAAGAACAACAGATCCGGAGTGAAGAAAGGGGAAAAGAATATATATGATACGAAAACTCATGATCTCTCTGCTCGGAATAGCTCTCGCAAGGATACTCTTCATCCTTGCGGCCATCAACCTGACCAATATGCTCGTATTCGACAGACTGGAGCCATCCTTCGATCTCAGTCTACTGGATCAGATCCCGCAGACAAGGGCGGTCATCGATATACTGACGGTACTCATCGCAGTCTTCATCCTTCTGGGGATGTTTTCGAAAAGTACCAAGAAGAAGCTGGACGATGACAAGAAGAATTTTACACATCTCTCCTCTATCCATGAAGCGAAGCGCAGTCTGACCAGAGTGCAATTTCATGAAGCAGATAAAGGAAAGTCAACCAAAGAAGATATACGATGGGTATTGAACGAAACATCCTTTCTGACGAAAGCCGATCGTATCCTGAACTATCCGAAGCTTCCTTATAATGCACTCCTGACATTCTTCCGGATCGATGACTGGCACAAGCTCAATACCGTAAGACATTGGGAGATAGATGGTAAGCCTGTCACACAGCGTGCCGGCCTCCCCATCTATATGCCGAGATTCCGGAAACAGACGATCTTCGTCGATGCAAACGACAATCATTCTATTCTGATCGGTACGACGAATTCCGGTAAGACCTTCTCTGTCATCCTGCAGATGATCGAGCTCGTCTGTATGTCCGGTGAATGTGCCGTCATCAACGATCCCAAAGGAGAGCTCTACGAATATACGGCAAAGCAATTCGAAGAGGCCGGGTATGAGATCATCAAGCTGAATCTCGTCAATGCGAAGGCTTCCGATGCCTGGGCTCCCTTAGAACTGGCATGGGATACATGGAAGAAGGCCTATATGGATCATCAGGAGGCACTGAAGAAATGGAAAGCAGAAGAGACTACCTTCACACCTGCCGAGAAAGCAGAGTGGCTGGCCAGGATACCGGAGCCTGACTACTCTCAGGCGATCGAATTCCTCAAGGATCTTGCAAACAGTCTCACCTATGATCCGAATGTCAAGGATCCGTTCTGGAACGATTCCGCAAGGGACTGCATCATCGGGATGGCTGCTTTCCTGATGGAGGAAGCCGTCCGGAACGGAGATATGACAGATGGGATCATCAACTTCAAAGCGATCAAGCTGGGATTGAACTATGCAGATGTGAAGCTCACGAAGGAACAACAGAAGGCACTGCAGGTGCGCTCCGACAACATCCTGGGCGCAGTGTTGGAAAAATCAAGAAGGCTGGACGATACCAGTCATATGTATCTGATGGATTATTGTAATGCGCCGGAACAGACGCGGCAGAGCATCAAGAAGGTCCTTGCGACGAAGATCGATATCCTGACGATGAACGAACAGATCATGCGGATGACCTCCTATTCTGATTTCGATATGAAGGCTCTCGGACAGAAGAAGATGGTGATCTATCTGATCGTGCATGATGAGAAGAAGACCTACTATCCACTCGTCACGATCTTCCTAAAGCAGCTCTATGAGGTGATCATCAACGAAGCCAGAGGGAATAAAGGAAGACTCCCCATCCCTGTGAATGTCATATTGGATGAATTCGGTAACTGTCCTCCATTAAAGGATATCCAGAGCATGCTGACCGCATCCCGTTCCCGCGGTGTACGTTTCTCACTGGTCGTACAGGATCTCTCTCAGCTAGGAGAAGTCTATGGAGACAAAGTAGCGACGACGATCCAGAACAACTGCTCCAATACCGTGTATATCTTAGGCTCTCAAATGGATACACTGAAAAGGTTCAGTGAGATGTGTGGTTCCAGACAGATATGGCTGCCATCGAAAAGCTGGTATGAGACGCGTCCTGTCATAAGCATCGATCGTCTACAAAAATTGAATCTTGGTGAAGTCGTCATCCACAGACAGAGGAAATCCCCTTTCATCGCAAGGATGATCCCTTATGACAGATGTAAGTTCTATAGAGGCAAGAATATGGATCCAAACGAAGAGAGATCACCAAAGCCGGCTGTCAGATGGATCGATATGAAGGCTCTATTATCGAATTATGGAGATGTTTTCTAACAACATGGTGATCTGCCATGTGTGTAATGACCATGAACACGATATTACCTGGCAACTTGCCAGGTAATGGAAAGGAGAAGAAAATGGAGGAAGAACAGATAAAGAGATTCGTACAAACGAATAGTGAGATATCATTGATGGATTTTTACAAAAGCTTGGAAAGACAGCAGCGAGAAGCCGGATATAGTATGCAAAAGACCAGTCTGATCTTTCCGCAGCGCCAGATCATCGAACTGGAAGGAAAGAGCTCCTGTAAGATATTCACTTCTTATTTCGAGAACTGTGAATTCATGAACCTGGAGCTAATGGATACGGCCGGATATAACCAAAGGATATTGGAGGGAAATATCTTCAAAGGCTGCACCTTCACGAACTGTAGAAACATCGCATCTATGAATGCATGTACGTTCATCGACTGTAATTTCAATGCCTGTGATCTCAGGCATACCTCATTCGTCCGCTGCAGGTTTGTAGATACGAGCGCAGGAGACTGCGATTTCCGGATGGCGAATTTCTCCCTCGCCGATCATGCAAAGTTGTATATCGCATATGAGACCTGCAAAGTAGAGGATACTCTGCTGCAGCCGCAGGTATCGGAAGAAGAGAGGAAGCAGACCGGCGATCCGATCAGAATGGATATCTTCCTCGATATGCTGGAGTGTTCCCTGAAACTGCTCCGTGATGCGATCCATCTCGACAGTGATGCGCAGATGACACTCGATCCGATCGCTCACGACCTGAATGCCTATATACAGATGACGCGAAAGGCGATGGAATCAGAAGGAATCCGGGAACGTGAGGAAACGGAGATATTGAACGATCTCGACGTGCATGAAGCATGGGCGAATCAGATCTGCCGCAAGACAGAGGAGATGCCTGTCATCGACTGGACGAAGAGCAATTACAGCAGGATGAACCTGAAGAACCGGAATCTGTCCGGTATCGACTTCACCGGTTCCCTCATGAAGAACTGTGACTTTACAGCCTGTAACCTCACCGGAGTCGATTTCACCGGCTGTAATCTCACCGGTGCCATATTTTTGAATGCGATCCTTGCGCAGAATACCTTCGATGGCGCAAAGCTGGAGGACATCAAGATCGATCAGAAGAACCTGCAGCTATTCGAAAATGCCGGCATCGCTGTGAATACGGACCAGACCGGCCCCATGAATATCTCTGTCAATCGCAGCGTCTTATCGAGGAAAGGAAATACGGCCGTCTGATGGAAGACAGATACCAACGCTATCAGAACACTGCCTTCACAAGCCAACAATGGTACATCATAAAAAAGGCGATCGATGAAGATATCGAAGTCAAGGATATCGCAGATCCAAGATTCAGCGTCGAACAGCTGACGCTACTCATAGACGCAAGGAGATCCGGTATCGACTTATCCGGATTGACAGATCCGGATATCAAGGAAGAACAGCTCAAACAGATATTGGAAAAGATAGCAAATGAGATGGGACTCTATGATGAGCATTATGAAAAGGTCAGGAGGAAGTGGCTCCGGAACATCACCTGGATGCTTCTCATCGGCTCTGTCCTCACGATCATCGTTTCTCTGCTCTATGTCACGAAGGATGAATGGCTGAAATACTTTGAAGAACTGTACCTGTCCTTCGATCGTGAGACCGTACAACTTGAGGCAGGAGAACCGTTCGAGCCAGCCTCCTACATCCGTTCTTATGATCCCGAAGCAGTGATCACCTTTCCGAATCGTGATGAGATCGATACGAAAAAGCCCGGCACCTATTGGGCAGTCTACCATATCAGCAACGGCAAGAAGGAAAAGGATATGAAGCTGCTCGTGGAAGTGAAGGACACCAAATCACCGGTGATCAGCTTGAACAGATCCAGCATAACTGTGTCTGATCGTTCCGAGCTGAAGGCGGAGGAATATATAGATTCTGTCATCGATATCGTCGATGGCGATCTTCGCAGGAAGACGACGTTCGAAATGACAGAAGACCAGATCGTTTATAAAGTGAGCGACGCACATGGGAACGAAGCACGGAAGACCTTGGATATCCATATAGAAAAGCCAAAAAGTAATGAGACAGAGAGCGTTCCAAAGACAGAAGGACCACAACCAGACACTCCACAGCAACAGGAGCAGGGGGATTCACCAATAGAAAAAGATATACCTGTTACGGCACAGGGCAGATCGTTTCCTTTCATAGAAGGCAAGACCTTCGATCAGACGTATCAGGAATGTATGGCAGCCGGTAATGCAGCAGTAAGCGCAGGCCAGGCAAATACGGCATCCTGTACCGTCTATGATGACGAGAATGGAATCCATAAAGGATACGTTTTAAATTTTGACTGATGATACCTGGCAAGTTGCCAGGTATTTTTTTAGGAGGTAAGGACACATGAAAGAAATCATCAACATCAGTATTCCAAAATCACGCTTCAAACAGAAGATCAAACAGGCGAATGGTACGAAGTACAGCCATCGCGTCATCCTTCCGAAGGAAGCAGGAGCTTATCGATATCATGTACTATTGATCAGTGAGGACTTCGTACAAGAGGATATCGACAATATAGACAACAACGTCCTGCATTTTTATGCAGATCGAGAGATCCAGCTGTCGCAGCATCATCGGACGCCGAACGGAGAGGATGTCTATGAGAAGATCAGAGTCATGCCGAAGGAATTGTACAAAAGCTTCTATGGAGAATACAAAGACAACAGCAGGAAGAGATTCACGAATGAAGAAGTAGAATATCTGAAGAAGAACATATCCGTGATGGATTTCCTACAGGATCGTGCAGGCTTCAGCTTCCAAAGACAGGGACAACATTATTATCGCTGTGATCAGCATAGTTCTCTCGTCATCGATACGAGGAACAACGCTATGTTCTGGAACACCGAGCATATCAATGGATCCGCATTGGAATATTTGAGAAAGGCAGAAGGCAAGACGTTTCCAGAGGCGATGAATATCCTGATCGAATATCATAACGGACTTGCGCCTGACAAGAAGCAGTATATCGCACCGAAATATGAGCAGATAGAATTCAAGCTTCCGGATTCACAACAGAATATCTCGAAGATCTATGAGTATCTATGTGACAAGCGAAAGATCGACCGTGACCTCATCAAGCGATTCGTCGATGACGGTAAGATCTATCTGGATGCAAAAGGAAATTGCGTCTTCGCATGTGAGAACTACAAAGGAAAGGTAGATTCCGCCTTCGTACGTTCGACCTATTCAGGCTTTCGGGGAGATGTCGGTGGAGGAAATAAGTTTACCGGATTCTTCATCGAAATGGATCCAAAGGCTACGAAGCTTGTCCTGACAGAAGCCTATATCGATGGGTTGTCTTATATCACGGCCAAGAAGCAAGCCGGTGAGAAGATAGACTTCAATGTGCTCGCATGCGACAGCTGTAATGTCATGAATGAGACGTTCCGCGTAAATTATCTTACCCGACCTGTCTTGAATCAGAATATCGATACTGTCATACTTGCATCGGATAACGATAAAGCAGGCAGAGCTGCTGCGGAAGAGTTCAAAGCATTCGTCCGACCATTTCATAGGATACAGAATGTCATCGATGATCTTCCATCCCTTGGTTCTGACTGGAATAAGGACCTGCAGAAGATATATGAGAACCCGGAAGCAGTTCCGGAAAAAGCAATCATGTTGAAATAGCTCTTATTTCTCCTAAGATATTGACCCTTATACAAAGGATCTTCAGCATTATGGCGTCGGCCTGCTTATCGTGGAGCCGCACTGGTGGGAGTTCAAAAGCCTATCTATTGTGATTTACAAATCGAGACGAAGTTCATCTGAAGGTGCAGGATAGGTCATAGGAGAAATCTGGAAGCAGATATCCTGTCGGGTCTGACGGACGGTACGGATCGTTAGAGAATAGTGATGGCTTCATCATGATCTCGTAGTCATCCTATCAAACAACGTACGCATTTTTTAATAATCTAGAATTTATATACATATGGATATGTAATATACTTTTTTTTGTTCTCTACTCCTTTCGGAATATATCCCTACAGAGAGTCAGGTAGGTATATTCCGGCTTTTTATTTGTTGTTTCAAAATGATTGCAAAATATTATTAATATGATAAAATAGCATAGGCATTGATATGCTACTGCCTAGGTATCGTACAATGCATAGCCATTTGGCAAAGTCCGGGTAAAACCGGATTTTTTATTGCTTATGACACAAAAATGTTCATAATATGTTTACAAATGTTCATATAAGCAATATAATGATTACGTTGCCGCTCATTGAAAAGAAAGGGATACCTAGGCAGTATTTCGCGGCACTTGACCACCTTAATGGTGGTCTTTTAATTAACCGTTATCAAACGTTTAATCTTTTATCAATAAGTATTATAATAAGCCTAAATAGGCATCTAATTCCTCCATATCATATATTGAGATGCGCAGATGTATCTCAATAACACGTAAGGAGGAAATATATATGTGTAACAGATGTGAATGTAATGATTATGACTTTTATGGCTTTAGCGATTATGATTTCGACAGATTCGACTGGAACAGAGGCTATAGTTGCTATAATGACTATGGCAGAAATGCATTGAATGAAGCGGAGCGAGTAGCTCGTTTTGCAATGCGTCGTGACTGTAGAGAAAATCGCTGCGCACGTCAATTTGTACGCTGCATGAGGAATGCTCGATGCGGATCTAATTGGTAACTAATTTATTATTAACTATTCGTTCACCCTCATTTAGCTTTTAACTGTGTATTTGCGATTTCATCAGTAAAATATGAGAATACTTGTAAATGAATTATCCTACTATTGACTCCTGCCATAAGGTGGGAGTCTTTTTATCTTGAACATAAAAGATAGCTGATGTGTAAATGCGAAAATCACACCCTATATAAAGATAGTTTTGTGCTCTCTGATCATTGGGAGCTTATACTATATAAAATTAACATAATCTGACAGAAAGGTGTGAATGAACGAAGCATGAAAAAGATCAATCTAGATAAAAATGTCTATGAAGCGTTGCTAGAACGTCTTCATTCAGATTGTTGACAAAAGCCTATACCTTTTCGTAAGGACATAGGCTTTTTATTGTATATAGGCAATTTTCGAAATGAAATTGTCTTTTTTTGTATATTTTGAAGGATATATTGAATTTTTTGATGA
>NZ_JANGCA010000093.1:0-10893 GCF_024463855.1 Clostridium sp. DFI.1.208
TTTTATATAAGAAAAGGACACCCACACAAAAAGTGAAAGGGTATCCACACAGTTTGTTAGATAAGTCAAAAAATGGCAACACACAAGTTTAAAGGTATGCCACAACCACACACAAATTTAAAGCGCCAAAAGAAGAACATATAGTATAAAGGGCTGTATGTTCTTTTTCTGTACAAAATGTGAAGGCTTTCTGAAGATCAGCGGAACCCACAATTTCACAAGATTGTTTGACAACATACGCGGCTAGTGTTGTTATACTACAGGTAGAAAGACACAAGGAGGTTTCTGTTTATGCAATGGAAATTGACTCACAAGCACAATCATGCGTGCATTGAAAATAAAGGTGGTAAAACACTCAGCTATGATCCCAACCTCGGTATTCAGATTATCGAGCAGGACGGCTTTGCTTTTAAAGATCTGGACAATAATGGTAAGCTGGATCCCTATGAGGATTGGCGTCTGCCGCTTACACAGCGAATTCAGGATTTTACCAGCCGTTTTGTTTTATGGCAGGAGGGCGATTGTTTATATTATCGTAAGGGAAGAATTGAATTATCCAGAGAATTCTGTGACTGGATGGAATTTTGTAATTCCCGCACAACCATACTGCAGGCAGCTGATTTACAACAGGAGGATGAGGAATACCTCAGGGAAAACTATATTCTGGCAATGCTGCTGCTGATGTTTGATAACGACTTTGACACCGGAAAGGAAGATTATCTGCTGCAGCTGATTGTACAGAGTATGGATTTGGGCGTACTGGAAAATATCATCTACTCTATCATGGAGGCTTTAAAAAAATATGTGACGAAGCGCTCTGCGGGTGTACAGCAGGAGCTTATCTTATAAACAGCACGAAATTGTGCTGTTTTGTTTTTACATTTGATACACACTGCCAGAATTGTTCCTGCATTTGATATTACCTATATTTAGTATTGTGGAATACCTTCCTTTTCGCTATAATTTCGCTCATAGAAGAAATGGAGGGATGTCCTGAAGACCTTTATGCTACACCACCCTAATTGCATGAATGCGATATGCATTCGTTTGACCCCAGAAAAAAGGCCATACGGACAGCCAGGTCAAATGCCGATTATTGTGACTGTAAAGTCTTGTTGTTGGTTTAAAGCCAGTTTTATGAGTATTGATACTTGTAAGATCAATAAGAGTAGTAAAGGCAGACATTTGTCGTATAGACTCAGGATATCTCGTACAGTTTATTGTTGTAAAGCATAATATTCATACAATACAACGGATATAATAGGATCAGTTTGCATATGCAGGTATCATGCTCACAAAGAAAGTGAGGACATGATGAAAAAAGCGATTATTCTTAGTATGGCAGCGGTACTTCTTTGCGGCTGCAGTGTGAAAACGGAAGAAAAAAAGAACACGAGTGATGAAATGAAAATAACACAGACGGTAGACCTGTCAAAGGAAGATGGTGCGGACAGTGTCGAACGTGCGGGTGATCAAAAGGATTCACCATATTTCAAGCATCCGGATTTTTATAATATGAAGTCAACAGACACGCTGACCCTATTACCAAAATTTAAAACGATCCAGCAAACGAGTGAATGGAGCTGCGGTGTGGATTCCGCTCTCATGGTATTGCAGTATTATGGAAAGCTCGGTAAGCATAACGAGGAAACACTTGCGCAGTTTCGTACAAATAAGCTGAAAAATGAGGCCACCTCTTTGAAATCTATGATCCGTATATTTGAAGGCGTCGGCGGCTTTCAGATTCACTCAACGTATGACTACAAGGCTGATGCGTATGAACGCATTGATCTGGCGATGATTCAAGACTATTTAAAAAAAGGTGTGCCGGTGATGGTGGCATGGAATGACTGGGGCGGACACTGGCAGGTAATCATTGGATATGATACCATGGGAACGGAAACGACACAGGATGATGTTCTCATCATGGCGGATTCCTATGATACTACAGACCATAATCAGGACGGCTATGGTATTTATCCTGCTGAACGCTTTTACTATAATTGGACGATGTATGATTTCTTTTCAAAGAATTACGGATTAGCAGAAAGAGACAAGCTGTTTATTGCTGTAGAACCAAAGGAATAGGAGAAAGGAAGCTGTACTGTCTAACAGTAACGCACGTTCTGTGCAAAGTCTTTCAACCAGGTAATGAATAAGGTAGTGGCTTAGCGCCTTCTGGCACTTGTCATACTGCAGATTATTCCGGAAGCAAAAGAAGCAGGGAAACAACAATAATCCGTAAGGATGTTGATAATGATACATGAGAAATAAGGGATGCTTCTAATGGAAACGACATTGTCGATGTACAAGCAAGTAAAAAGACAGAATCACGTCCTGTGGCTTACAGGCTTTGATTCTGTCTTTTATTATAATACAGGTATCATCCTATGCAGATGCAATGAATATATACTGGCTGTTATGCCGGCGTTCGGATACAGGATATACATCGCTTTTTTATACATAGCAAGCTGTCCCTTATATCGCTGTATGAATTCCGTATCCGCCTTGAGGGAATCTGTCTTAAAATCTATGATGATTATGCGATCCTTCAGGATGCTGACAAAATCCATATAGCCATGTAAAATCTGTGATCCGTCCTTTACCATAAAGGGCATTTCGTGATGAACCTCTCCAACGTATGCCGACTGGTATTCCGAATCGCTTCCCAGCTGCAGCAATGTCTGAATATCCCATTCTTTCAGCTCACACAGCTGCTGATTAGAAGCATGGAGGATGGATGCACGACTCCATGCCGGGGCATGGAGTGCTTCAATCATTTTGTGCATCATGGTTCCATAATCACTTCCCTGCATGTTATTGTCAAATGTAAAGGCAGGCAGCTCCCCTGCTTCCTGTGCAGATGCGGTTACCAGTTCTATGGTTCTGGCAGGCTTTTCATATACCTGAAAAGGATGGTATACACTCGCCTCTACCTGCTGCACCTCATTGTGCCAGAGACGGTGCACCTCCTTTATGGTAAAGAGAGGGCTTGGGTTGCATAGAAAGGTCTGTAAAATCCATGCGGTATACCCGTTGCGGTTGTATATCTGGGACATGCTCAACGGATGCCTGTAGGCATCCAGGTCAAGGATACAGTCAACGATATGCATCTGTGTCTGTGCACGGGTGGTTGCCACATAGAGAATGCGCATTTCCTCCTCCAGCTCTTCCTTATCTTTTTTATGCTCCATAGCGATTCGCGGTATCGTTGTACGGACAAAGCGCTGCGGCAGCTCCATTGCCTTCATTGCAAGTCCCAGCTCGGAATCACTGATACAGAAATCCTTAAATTCAATCGGTGTCTGCTTATCGGTGGACCAGAGGAATACAACGGGGAACTGCAATCCCTTGGACTGGTGGATACTCATAACACGTACCACATCCGCCTCGCTGCCAATCGGAATCGCTTCTGCTGTCTGAGCATCCTTAATCTGTTCAATTTGTGAAAGGAAGGCAGATAATCCAAAGGCATACTGATCCTCAAACTGCACGGCCTTTTCAAACAGCAAATCCAGATTTGTTTTTTCCTGAATGCTGGTATGCAGACGATAATAATCCTGCAGTTCGTACAGCTTGTTTAACAGCTCACTGATGCGCAGCTTTCCATTTTGGAAAATCAGCTCCTGTAAAATTTCAAATCCGGGAAACGGATGCTCACAGAACCAGGAATAATAGGACTGTCCTTTTTCCTTTTGCAGTTTGGCCTGTGCAAAATCCATGGTTGATTTACGAAAGAGAGGTGACAGCATGACGGCTGTGAAGCTGATGTCATCATGCGGATGTAAAATACACTTCATCGCGGACAGGATAACCTGTACGGCATTGGACTGGTAAAATCCATATTTGATATCGATGAAATACGGGATATTGAGCTCATCGAAAATTTTCTTCATATCATCCTTGCGGGCATTACCACGAACGAGGACAACAAAATCCTTCCATTTCCGCTGCTCCCGTTCCTTGATTTCCAAAATCTGATTGGCGATGTAGCTTGCCTTCAATTCATTTTTTGAAACGATCAGACCCTCGGCTTCCTTGATTTCGTTATGAAATACAGCATGGAAACAGATGGGAACATTATCCTCGTTCTGAGCGGGAACACCGGTTTCTACATCATCCTCTTTTGCATAGCTGCAGGAAAAGCCATCTATGTTCATCAACAGCTTAAACAGGTCGTTATTGAAATCGACAATCATTTTCTTGGAACGGTAATTATTTGAAAGATAGATGACCTCATCATACGCACCGCGATGATCGATCAGTCCCTTCATCAAAGACGGCTTGGCATGACGGAAGCCGTAAATGGACTGCTTGATATCTCCGACGCGGAATACATTATTCTTTCTGCAGATCAGCATAACGAGCTGATTCTGTACGTCGTTGCTATCCTGAAATTCATCCACCATGATTTCCACGAATTTTTCACGATAGATATCGGCAACCTGACCACCCTTCGCCTGTAG
Source organism: Clostridium sp. DFI.1.208 (assembly GCF_024463855.1). NCBI lineage: Bacteria > Bacillati > Bacillota > Clostridia > Eubacteriales > Clostridiaceae > Clostridium > Clostridium sp. DFI.1.208. Next base: position 4,467 of record NZ_JANGCA010000093.1, read on the forward strand.
AATTTCCAGGGCGAAATGCTCCATATCGTCAAAGTCGATGACCTTATGCTCTTCCTTTATCCGTGCGTAGGCATTGCGATAATCTCTGCACATTTCCACCAGCTTCTTTATATAAGGATACAGATAGCGGATATCCCGCATAAATTCATCCTCACTGAACAGGATTTCCAGCTGTGCATCCTCCAAAGCAAGCAGACCTTTTCTCAGGCGTGCATATTCCTTATCCTCCTTGTCCAGACTTGGAGGTACAACAGCATGCACAATAGCGAGAAAGGCAGCGCGGTATGCCTGATAATCCTGCTCCTGCAACGCCTGATGCAGGTCTGAAAGCGCAAGCAGCTTCTGTTGTACAATGGCATGCTTTTTTACCTGATCATCATATTTCAATCGATACAGCTCATCAATGCGGGTCAGTGTTTCTTCATAGCGCGCAGTTTGCACAGCCAGATATTCAAAGAAATTCTCGTAGATTTCCTTAGGCAAATCCTCAAGCAGACGCTTTTCATGATAATTTTCAGGCAGAGAGTCCAGCCAGGCCTTTGGATTGGATTTGCTGGAGGCCAGCACTGCAAGATTCAGAATCATTGAGCGTAAGGCATCGTCATTTTCTGCCCTTGCTGAAAACATCTGACACAGCTGCAGAAAGCTGGCATCCTGCAGCTGATACTGCTGTGCAAAGGCTTCCTCTAAAGACTGCTGCTGAAACAGGACCATGGTACCGTTATCCATAATACTTTTGATACGCTGCGGATCCAGACCGAGGATGTAATAATATTCCTGAATAATGGATAGGCAGAAGGAATGAATGGTGGAAATATGCGCAGTCTGTATGCTTGTCAGCTGTCTGGTAATATAGCTTTTTTCCTCTTCTGTGTGGGCGCTGATCAGTGCCTTCTGCAATTCTGTTGCCAGACGTTTTTTCATTTCATTCGCGGCGGCCTCTGTAAAGGTCATGGCAAGAATGGAGTCAATGGAAACATGATCCTTCATAACCAGATCCATCAGACGTGCAATCAGCACGGTGGTCTTACCGCTTCCTGCGGATGCGGATACCAGGATATTGCGTTCCTTTGTCTGAATCGCCTTCAGCTGCATGGGGTTCCATTCAGGCATCTTCCTCACGTCCTTTCTGTTGCTGATAGATATCATCCTCAACCTCTACCAGCTGTGTTTTTTCGGCATAAATTCCCTTAAATCGGCAGATTTCATGATAAGTACAAAACATGCAGGCCTCTTCCATCGGCATACAGCGGATGTCCCCGTTTCGTATTCTGTTTCCTATCATTTGATACATCTGTGTGAAATAGCGTTCGATGCTGTTGAGGTCATACAGCTTGCGCGGCTTTACGACGCCCTCTTTATTCTGACTCACACCAACGATGTGTGTGCCGTTGTCATCCAATGCCTGTATATCACTGTCCATAACCCAGCCGTTCATGCGATGTGCCTTGTGGCGAACTTCTTCGTATTCCTCTTTACTGGATGGAAGGTGTGTTACCGGCTTTCTTCGGGACAGCTTTCCTGCGGTATACGGGATGTTCTCATTCTTTAAGGAAACATAGAAGGAGCCCAGTACGCGTTTATGAAATTCCTTGCTGCAAACGATGGAATAGGTCAGCAGCTGCAGCTGCAATGCAGCGAATACGTTAGCCTCCGACAGCATTTTGGCAGAGCTTTTATAATCTAGAATACATAGGAATTCATCAGATGCATCAATACGGTCAATATATCCCTTTAATGCAAGGCTGATATCATCCCCCAAGGGAATGCTGTAATGAAACTCTTTCTCACGCAGATATGGAGATAATATGGAATGCTGTTCAAATTCATCCAGCAGTGACAGGGTCTGTGTCATAGAGGTCAGAATTCGCTGTGCCACATTCTCCAGCTTTTTTTCCAGAGATGGAAACACATCCTGCATGATCTGAATTTCCTTCATCAGTACTTCTTCGATTTTCTCCTCAGCCACCTTGGTATAAGCCTTCCCATACTGTCCTGTGAAGGTTTCCAGCAGATAATGGGCAAGGGTTCCGGCATAGGAATCCGGAAAGCCGATCTTCATAGGTTCCCGCAAGGAAAGTCCATAACGCAGAAAGTAGGAGAACGGACATTTTACATAGCGTTCCAGAGCAGAAATGGAGCCGCGGATCGTTCCGTCTTTGACAAACAGAGCCTGTGCCATTTCAGGAGACAGTGTGATGCTGGTGGAAACCGGCTCATAGCTGCTGTACAGTGGATAGGCTGCTGATCGTGCCTTCGGATTTGCCAGCTGCTTCTGGACATATTCCTCAATTTCCAGAGCTGCCTCCATTCCTTTTCCCTCATAGGTACCCAGCGGATAGGAAACATATACTGCAGGTGCTGCATACAGCATGGCGGATACCTGATGCAGATAAAACTGATAGCGGCGTTCCATGGTAGGATAAGAAGAAATGAGGGCATGATAGTTCTCGTCAAAGATGCCTTTTTTCGTTTGAAAGGCAGGATAATCCTTTTGCGTACATCCCATAAGAAACAAATGCTTTCGGCAGAAGGGGGAATTACGCAGATCACAAACGATGGCACCGCTTCTTTCCTTCGGAGCACTGCTTTGCGTCATACCATCAAGAAAATATAAAAAGAATGCGATATCCTCTTTTTTTAATATATAAGGATGAAGCTCCTTCAGCATAGCCTCAATATCCAATAGGATTTTGGTATCTGCACTGTCCTTGTTTAAAGATTCCCTGACATAGGCAGCAACGGTCTGAATCATATCTGCAATCGATTTTGGATGTTTCAGGGGAAGCAGATAGTCCACGAGCTGCTGGCGTACCAGCTCCGCCTCCTCCTCCAGCTTTTGCAGCTTTGCCAGCTCGAGTGCATCGAGAATATGTCCTTCATCCCCGATCTGCTGCAAATGGTCAAAGGACTCCTCAATATCACAGGAAAATACATCCAGATAATCCTTTAGCTTCTGCAGCTGTTCCATAGGTACAACACCACAATCCAGAACACTGTGCAAAGCGGCCATATCCGGCTTCAGATAATAGGAAAATAATGCGGAAAAGCGGTGCGGCAGGATACTTGCATGGGAGTCCTGCATAAGGGTATACGGAATTTGATAGCGCTGAAAAATCTGTGCAAGAACCGGCTTATAGGTCGCATTGGCAAGCGTGATCTGGATATCATCCGCATCCAGATCATGCTCGATGATATATTGTGCACAGGCTTCGATTTCCTGCCGCTTGTTTACAGCATGGAAAAACGACGGCTTTGGCTCATAAACCGGCGGCGTACAGCGCTGTGCTCCCTGATCAACCAGTGCCTGTATGAGCTGTTCCTCCTCCAGGGTGTGATACACATCCAGAATATGCAGATCATCCAATCGCTTCGTTTTTATATTCGCTAGCGCTGCACGCTGCTGCTTGGAGGGCACGGCAATATCGCCGAGCTGTGAGAGAATGGAAAATAGTTCTTTATGTGATTCACTTTCCTGCGGCAGTGCTTTCAGGGGGATGCTCCAGAAATACAGGGAATCCAGAAATGTTCTGCATTCATTCAGAAATACAGGGGAATCTGCCACCTCCCGATAGATTTTCAGCTGCGGAAGGATTGTCTGTACTCGCTGCTTATACTGATATAAAGCAGTATGTCTGGATGGTACCGCCACGTTTGCCTGCTGCTGCAGCCATCCCTGCAGGGTATTCAGCTTTAGTCCCAGCAAACCGCTGCGTGTTTTTAAAAGCTCCTCGCGTAGTGCCGCATGTAGGTAGGCTGGAGCAATCAGGGTGGAGCCAGGACCCAGTGTCTGTAAAAATGTCATAGTATACCTCCCGTAAGTACTGTTCATTCTTTTTGCGTGTCTTAACTACCTGTTAATCATATCATATTGCCCGCATAACAGCGATGAAAAACAATATGTATATATATGGTAAAACTCTGCTATACGCAATGCTTTGCGTGCAGATGTGTGCGAAAGCCACAGGACTCATCATATAAGTAGTATGATTATAATATCAAGCAGAAAAAAATACAAATGAAAAACGAAGGAATGTCACCGTTCCTTACTAGTCTAGGGATGGAAATCCTACAAACTTACCTTTCCGGACCAAATGGTAAAAAAGGCGATAATGAAAGGCTGAAATTGTATTTTTAGGCATTTTATTACAGGTGGGGATATGATAAAATACAAGCGTTGAAACAAGTTGGGAAGTGATGGTATGAAAAAGTATTTTCAATTTAAAAAAGAAGAAAAAGCAGTCCTGGCAATCGGTATGCTGGTGATTGTTGTTGTTTTAGCTGCAGGATTGCTGAAACAGAAATTTGTGAAGGCGGAAGTCTATGTACCATTGACAGAGGAACAACAAAGCGTCAATGCGATTGCCGCCAAGAAAGAAACCTTCGTCATAGAACAGAATGCAAAGCTGAGTCAGAAAGCGGAGACCTATGTGAATGCGGATTCCGATGCCTTAAAAAAGGTTCAACTGGATCTGTCTGCTGTTGATGTTACAGCACCGGGCAGTTATCAGGCATTTGCATCGTTACAGAAAGAGCGTGTATCCTTTGTAATCAAGGTTGTGGAAAGCGCAAAGCCGGTTATGCAGGTGGCACATGCGGATTTTCAGTTTGTTATTGAATCCAATTCCACGATGCAGGAGGTACGGGAGTATGCAGGCGTTACTGCGGTAAATGCATCCGGAAATGATTTGTCGGCTTCCATTACGGGGTGGGATGAGGAGCTGCCTGCTGAAGCAAAAACAGTTACCTATCAGCTAAGCGTTAAGGATGCTCAGGGACAGAGCGCTAAAAGGTCTGTGCGTGTCCAGTATTTGCTTCCAAAAGAGGAAAAGAAGGACTAACAAGGTTTCGATAAGATAGAAAAAATGAGTGTGGATAAGTGCTGTTTTTGAACAGTATCCGCATTCTTTTTTTGTGCTGGATGTAAGAATATTGATTTCATGCTTTCTTATCGTACACCCTTTGATGCTATATCATATTTTGCAGAGCCGGTGCATAGAAACGTCAATATAATTCCGATTGCGAAAGCAGATATGCAGTTCACCTGATTTTCTGTAATGAATGCTGTGAATCAAAGAGCCTTTGGTGAAGGGATACTTGATTCATGTTGCTATTTGTCTAAGAAAACATGTTATCACACCCTTTTCGCCGTAAGAATACATGAGTTTTTACTATATTTTCATGAGGATATATGCTAGACTGTAGTTACGAAAAAAGGAGGGGCTGACCCATGAGAAACGATATAATAGATACAAGCATGCCACATGCATTCCATACGCAAAAGCCCCGGCCTTGCTATTGTAGAACTGCCTGCTAGAAGCTTTTTTTGTTATGCTTCTAACCTTTTGACTGATCCTTTCAGCTGCATGTACAGCACACCATCGCTGAGCATCGGTTGTCGGCGGTAAGTGCTGTCTTGCTTATACAGCACCGCCTACCGCCTGTAAATACGGACTTTCATCAGCTTTTTTTGCTTATGAAAGCAAAAGCAGAACAAGAGCTCCACCTGATCATATTCCTGAAGTACAAGAGAATTGCAGAGAAAGAAGGGATATGATTATGAAGGAACACACAGAAGCTGCGTCTATGATTACTCATTACGATGATAAAAAAGCATACGATATGTATTGTAAAAAGCTGTTGTCAAACAAACAGATACTCGCCTATGTCATGAAGGGCTGCATTCCGGAATTTGCAGATATTCCACTGAAGGACATACCGTCCTATATCGAAATGTCTTCCATAAATAATACTGCTGCGTGCACGTATATCGATGATAAGCAGATCGAGGTCACGGATGAATCCATACCGGGATCACAGATCAAATACGATATCCAGTTTGAAGCAGCGCTACCCAGGAAGCAAGAAAATACAGAAAAGAGCACATGCGCTGAAGAGCGACTTCGCATGATCATCAACCTGGAAAGTCAGGCAAAGGATAATCCCGGGTATCCTCTGATCAAGCGTGCCTTGTATTACTGCGGCAGATTGATGGCAAAGCAGAAGCATCCAAAGGAAGGATTTCAGCATTCCGATTATGGAAAGATTAAAAAGGTCTGTTCCATATGGATCTGCATCGGTCACAGCAATCAAAAGAACGATGTCATCAATACCTATAGGATACAGGAAACATGTGAAACAAACATATGGCATGCAGCGAAGGAGGACTACGACCTGATAACGGCAGTCATGGTATATCCGAAAAAGGAAGCCGTACAAACAGAGAGGGGAATACCAAATGCAGTGGAGCAGAAGGATGAGAATAAGCAGAGACTGCTGGAGCTGTTAAAAATATTGTTCATAAAAAATCTCGCAATAGTGGATAAAAAGGAACAATTGCAGAAGGGGTATGGTATACTGATGGAGAAAGAGATAGAAGAGGAGGTCATGGATATGTGCAACTTTAGTGATTTTATCGAGCAGAGAG
>NZ_JANGCA010000094.1:0-10229 GCF_024463855.1 Clostridium sp. DFI.1.208
GATGACAGAATTCGTCTTCTTTATGCTTCCCTGATAATGGGCAGCATTTTCCTTCGCTTTGTATTCCACCGTGATGTAGGAGCCGACATCCTCCTTCGTATAGGTATAGCTGTAGCTGATCGTCTTCCCAGTTTTATCCATCACTACTCTGGTACTGTCTACCGGGATCGTCTCCCCGTTGCTTCTATGTAAGAGGAACTCTCCTTCGTCGTAGCCTTCTCCGCTATATATGAACGAAATCTGTGATCCGATATTGCTTGGTCTGGCATCTGCCTGTCGCATATCCACAACATCCTGGATCACTAATGCATCCTCACGGAAGAGCGCATGCTCTGTTGTGATGACTGCACTCGGCTCGCTTACCGCAGACTGGTCATACGCAGCGGTCGGTATGAATCTTGCGAACAGCTTATAGTCACTGTCCTTCTTCAAACCATAGAACCACGTTTCCTGTGCCTTGTATTCCTCTTCACTCTGCCAGTGGATATTGGCTTCGATCGCTTCCTTCGTAGTCAGGATAGCTCCTGCATCATCGACCGGCCGATCGTCTACATATCGCAGATAGCCGACCTGTACATATGGGATATCGACCGTCTTGTCCGTCTTATAGTTTGTCGGCGTACTGAACTGGATACTGTTTCCATTCACTCTCACCTTCGTCGGTGCATTTGGCTGATTCTGCTCTGCCTTCTGTCGCACGATGATCCCGTTTGTCTGAACACTGCCGACATACTGACCATTCACAGGGGCTGTATAGACTGCATAGACCATGCAGTTCAGATCCAGAGGTGTCAGTGAATAGGTACTCGTATTTCCCGTAGTCTGTGAATCAGCGATCTTAGCTGCTTCACCTATCGGCGTATCCGCATCGTTTACATGCTGTCGATACCAGGTGAAGGTTCCATTCTTTTCATCTTCCCCCAGGTAGGAAGCACCCAGCGTATCCAGGACCTTCGTCGTATCCGTCGTTTCGATTCTGGCGGTTCCTGTGATCAATGCGCCCTTCAACGGGTTCTCCGTGATATGGGTGATCGTTCCAGAATAATCATCGACACCTGTTATCGTTATTTTCAGATACTTTGAGGTGTATTTAAGTGGCACTTCAAAGCGGCTTATGGCATATTTTCCGTCAGCACTGATGCCGTCTTCTCTGGTATCCCTGACAGCCTTCATCTCGGCATCGATGTTCTGCCATTCAGCGGCATCCTTCGTAGACGCCACATAATATTTCCAGGAGACCGTAGGCGCTTTTCCGTTCACCGTATACCGCAGTGTCTTGGACTGCAATGTCTTCCATTCCACACTGCTGTCTGCTTCCTCGATCTTATCGTAGTCTACTCTTGCCAGTGGTTCCTTCTCACTCTTGACAGACCTCGTTGAATTGATACCGCTCGCCGCATGACTTCTCGATTCCAGCCTTGCGACATAGGTCACATAGCTGCGGTTCGCCTCCACTCGGATATCCATATCCTTCGCCGTCACCTTGATCCAATGCCCGGTATTGGCTGTCGTTGTGTTATCGACCTGATGGGAATCCTTCTGATCAACCGTCTCAGCAATTTCCAGCTTCGGCAGATCATCGATATCAGAAGACTGCAGATAATAATACATATCGTCGATCTTCTCTTCATTGTTCACAAGATGCAGCAGACTTCCGACCTGCGTATTATCCTCTCCCTTTGAAGTCACTGTCGGAGCCTTCGGTGTAAGGTAATCTTCCTTATATACCTTACCGAACGATCGTTCTGAATACTCGGTAAAATCACTTTCCTCTTTAGCGATATATCGAACCTTGACGGTAGGGTTTCCATCAACAGGTGGTATTTTAAAGGAGGCCACAGTTCCTCCGGCTTCCGCTGTTATCGGAATATCATTCAGATACCATTGCCAGCTGCCGCTTGTCGTATCATCTGCATTATCCGAATAAATGCCTTTTACATAATCGACGGTTATCGTTCGATCTACGCCTGGCTTCTGATTGTCTCCAACAGAAATATTACCAAGTAGCTTTGATTTTAATGTCTTTACAGGCTCCGTATTGATTTTTGACCAAGCACTGCAATCATATCCAATTTTTGCGGCCTTTCGTATATAGAAGTCATAATCCGTATTTCTGGAAAGATTATTCATATCTACATCTTTTCCCCATGTTACAGTTACATTATTCGATTGTATCTTGGCAGTATCCTCACTGCTCTTTTTATAACCAAATTCATAGATCGCAGCTGTCTCTTTTGTATCAGCTACTTTTAGCTTCAAATCATATTGACCAATGGAACTGATTTCTGTCGTAACTTTTCCAAGCTGTTGGTCTGCATTTGCGATCGTAGCAGAGCTCATACTGCTGGTACCCTTATAATCTCGATTGGCATTATAGGTGGCACGCAGCTTATAGCCTGCATCCTCCGGCTTCAGCTCATATGTTATTTTATTTGCATTCAATTCATCGATCTTTCCCAGAACTGTATTCGTTTCACCATTCTCTTCATTGACCCTTTCCAGCACCCAGATTCCTGTCAGACCAGCAGTATCCTCCACGGTACCGGTTGCTGTAAATGTCAAAGTTTTGTCAACGGTTGTTTCACCGTCGAGCGTTACTGTACTTCTTCCGGTTATATCCGATCTATCTGTAGAAGCAGTTACATAAGGTGACCAGTCACTAGGCTCATAATTAGTTTTTTCATGTACTCTGGCATAAAGATAGTAGGTTGTATTTCTTTTTAAATCCGGTATCTCTACTTCCGTATTACCTGCATACCCATTCCCATGATTATCCAGTATTTCGATATTTTTGCCTGCTGTTTCTGTATATCCGAAATCATATAGATCTGTACCGGTATGTTTGATCGTGATCGTGTGTGCGTCCTTCATATCCCCTTCAGGAGCTTCTGGGGCTGTCTGCGCCATTTTAAGTATCTGAGCAGTTGTGAATGTGATAGCTCCAGCTTCCGGATCCTGATAATCTCCTGTTCCAAGAAAGCTAAAATTCAGCTCACTACCGACATCCTCTTTCTTTAAATCATAAGAAACGCTATAACTCGAGTCCTTTGTGATAAGGTTTGTTATATCAGTTGAACCACGTGTTACCTTCCACGTTCCCTCCTGCAAATTATCATCACCAATCGACACACGAATCGTTTTTCCCATATTGATTTCACCATTTGATTTGATTGGACCAACGATATCTGTCTTCTTCGTTATGATCTTTTGTGCGCTGCTCCATTCACTTGGCTCATATCCTGTACCGCCTGCAACTCTGGCAAAAACCCAGTATGGCTTATTTCTTGAAAGACCTTGAATCGTAAAATCCTCTGTTGTATGACCGGCAATGATCTTGTTTCCATCTATGGAGCTTGCATAGGCATATTCATAGTCGGCACCATCAATTCCCTGAGCTTTTACTGTCACAGCGTTATCTGCGCTTTCTTTCACTGTGACACCTGTTGGCTGGATAGAGGTTACTGCCTTTGTATATCCTGATGACATTGTAGCGTAACCGCTTGCTCCTACGTCTACGTTAAATTCATAACCGACATCCGATGGTTTCAATGTATATGTGCTGGATGTTGCGCCGGAAACAGCAACTCGCTCTGTTGACCCGGTCTTCCGTTTATACCACTGATATGTAGAAGCTCCGGTAGCTTTCGCTACAAGCTCCTGACCAGGCTTGGCTGTACCTTCTATAGACACAGAGCTCAAGGCGTTGACTGCTTTCTTTACATTAAATTCAAATAAACTATTTTCTGCATATCCTCCGCTGGGATTATCATACCGCACGATAATCTTAGCTTTTCCAACAGCAACAGGAAGAATAGTCCCACCCTCTGTTACCTTTAATATACTTTCATCACTGGATCTATAAGAGAACTCATTTCCTGTTAGCTCAGGAGCCATCATGATAGGTCCTGAAATATCTCCTTTGAATAAATCAGCAGAAGATGTAGCGTTATCCAATGGCTTAAAAGCACCTAATGTCGTTGAAAACAGCTTGGCGCTACCTAAATCCTTCATCCAATTCAGCATTGGATAATTCCCTTCCCTAAACGTCCAGTTGGTATTTCCCAATCCGCTTTTTAATTTATCTCCCAGCATGGCCTCTGTGCTTAACCCAGTTCCCCAGTTTGATGAATAGGAACTACCACCATCGGCTTGTGAATATCTGTTATCATAATAAACATTTGTAATAATAGAGCCTGCACCTGGATTTTGTCCTAAAATCATTCCCGAACCATATCCTGTTTGATCACTTGTTGGAATCACTGAAGCAACATATGAGCGATTTATAAATTGGTCCATTGGATATCGCGAGCCTTTGCTTGCCCAGTCCTCAGCGGTCCAGCCAACAATGCCTCCATATGAATATCCTTTTATTCCCGGATCCGCTTTAAATACTGTACTAATAGAAAAAACATCTTCAAATTTCGTATTCGGTAATGTCCCAGCATCTCCGACAAAGCCGCCAACCGCACCACCGCCGCTGATTCCTTCACCTCCAACAGAGCCACATCTTCTAAAGTTTGTTTCATTGCTGTATGCAAGGAAAAAGCCAACATTCCAGCCTGCTCTTAATTTTGAATTTGCAATCAAAATATTCTCAATATTCGCAAATCTTGATTGATAGCCCAAAACTCCTGCGTGGGAATTGGAAGGGGCGTTAGGGAATTTAGTTGAATCAATATCCGCATTAAAAATAACCATATTTTTTATCGTAGCGTAAGCAGACTCCGTCCCCTGTATTGTATAAAGTAAATAAACCTTAGCATTGATCAATGTATGAAAGTCTCCATCTAATGTTCCGGAAAAATTTGTCTTGGGAACTGCAACAATTCCAATGCTGCTCATATCTATATCGTTTGTAATTACGTACGTTGCACTTCTGTCTGCAAATTCTCCGGTTCCCATAATAAATGATTTTAAGTCTTCGGCATTATTGATACAAATACCGAATTTATAGGGTACGGTATTACTTTTCGATTTATTTGTTGGAAGTACTTGAAATTGTTCATTTACGAATACCATGTGATTACTTGGCGGTGTTAATTCTACATAGACATTTCTCGTATCCTGTGCACTTAAGCTTCCCAACGTTACCGTCAGTGTATTTCCCGTGATTGTCGCATTAGACAGCTGCTGAGGTGTAGTTTCATTGATATACGCATTCAATCTTCCGGTTAAGCTCTCCCCGCTTGGATCATTCACCGTCGCAGTGATTTTTGAACCAGGATATGCTGCCAGATTTCCATCTCCATCCTTGGTACTGGAATCTATCGATACACTTTCCTTATAGATTTTGCGTACATATTTTGCATCAGCGGCTTGAATGCTTTCTCCACCATAGCCTTCTTCTTTATTTGGTACAAACTCCGCTTTGATATAATACTTCCAAAGCTCTTCACTCAATGTCAGTGTGCTTGTATCACTGTTGATGGTCGGACTGTACCCACCTGATAGCTGCGTCCATTTTGTGGCATCAGTAATTGACGGCATTCCTGTTGTCCCTGTATTTCCGCAATCTGTTTTGCTTCTATACCACTTCCATGTACCAAACCTGTTATTATTTGCATTTTTTAGCGTAGCTTTTATGGTTTTTCCGATAACAGGATACCCGATTGCAGTATCTTCACTCATATAGCTGATTTCTATAGCTCCGGTTTGTGTAATCTGTCCTACGCTAGCTGTCGTATTGATGATACTACTTACCTGTGTTTCTCCAGTTTCCGGCTTCACAATATACAGGATGTAATCCGTATTTGCCTCTAAATCCACTTTTTTATGATCCTTATCTATTCCTTTAATCTGCAGTGCTGTACATTCTGTCCAGCCTGCATTCACCAAATCGGTACGCTCTATTTCAGTAGGGATCTTCGGTGGATCATCGACTCTTTTCTGTATCCTGTACCAGACATTTTCTATTTCCCTTACTGTGAAATCCAGTGTAGGGCGGCTGTCAGCAGTATCAGTTCCCTGCTTAAATTCTGTTATCGCCGGATTACTCACCAATGCCTTTTTGATTGCAGTTGTTTCTGCCTCTTTACTTCCGGTGAAGCTGTCATTTTCCTGCATTGAATATACTGCCTTCAGCTTTTTATTTATATCCGAGCTTTTTGGTGTATAGGTAGTCCCGTTCTCTCCTGCAATGACATCGAAACCACCTGTATTATTTTGACGATACCACTGCCACGTTCCTTTCGTATCATTTCCAGCAGGCATATAGCTTGCTGCTTTATAGGATGCTGTTAGCTCCTGCCCTGCAGTATCCGCACCGCTGATTTCCACATAGCCAAGAATATCTGTCTTTTTCGTCTTTATCGTAAGATAGGTGCTCGACCAGTCGCTATCCGCTTTTTTATCATTCCCCTTTACACGAACCCAGATATGATATTCCGTATCTCTTTTCAGGTTTTTCACAGTTACATTCGTTCCTGTGTACGCATCATAATCTGCTGGCCTTACTGCAGCTGTATCGTCTACATTTGTTCCTTCACTATAACAGAAGCCATATACCAAGCCCTCACTTCCATCCATTTGAAATGTGATCGTGGAGTCCGTGATGGTATCTTCCACTTTTATCAGCTTTGTTCCATCTGGTTGTGACTGCTTCTCCCTGTCTAATTTTTGTAACGCCGTTGATGAACTATCCACATACGACGCCGTAGCACTGGTCGGCAGCTTTTCGATATAATCACTCTGAAATTCAAATTCTACAGTGTATATGGTTCCCGGTATGTCATCCATTGGTATTTCATAATAGGTTGAGATACCGTCAGCACCAGGATAGAAGCCTTTGATTTCAACTTTTTCCTGCTCTGGCTCTTTCTTATACCATCGCCATGTTCCATCGATCGTATTTGGCTTTGTTCCTATCGCATCCTTCTTACCTAATCTGGCCGTAATACGCTCCCCCTGTACCGGGGCAGTTACTGCACTTCCATACTCAAAATAAATCGCTCCATCAAACTCTGTTTTCTCTGTTTTTATTTCGATTTTATTGGTTGACCATTCGGACTTCTCATGCTTTTGATTCGCATCATAACGCAGGAAGAAATAATATGTCGTATTACGACTTAACCCATCGATCGTCACTTCTTCCCCGGATTTGTATTGGATATGCTGATCATCAGGGCGATATTCTTCCGGAACACCATTTTCCAATTTTGAGTAACCAATATTAAAGCGTTCCCCCTGCAAACTAGTGCTCAATGTAGGAAGCTTTACCCTTACACTGGTATCTGTTGTTCCATTTAAGTCTGACAGCTTCTGTACAGGGGCTGCCCACTCTTGTAGCTGGATCACTTCACTTTGTGTACTGATTTCTCCGCCATATGTTCCGGTTCCGGAGAAGACGACTTCCAATCTGTGACCGATATACTCTGGATCCTCTATTTTCAAATAACTTCCATCAACTGATGGTGTCGTAATCGCGGTTCCACGGCTTCCATCCGGAGCTACCAGATACCAGGTATATTCGCCTGATTGATTTGTATCCTCTCCTGTTATTTTAACTTCCAAGGTTTCATTAAAGCGAAACCCGTTTGCCGGTTCAAGAATTTCCAGCGTACCTTTCACATATGGATTTTTTGTAGTCACAGCTAGATTTATATCCGTATATTCTGAAGACAGGTGTCCGTTCTCACCGACAGCCTTGACATAGATGTAATATTTCGTTCTCGGCTTTAAATCTATGATCGTTACCGGATTACTGCCTCTGGCATATGTTTTGAAATCAACTTTTTCTCCACCTGTTCCAGCCTGACGGAATGCAAACTGATACAGACCGTTTCCTTTTGTGTAGGCTTCCGGCATCTTGACAGTTACCGATGTGTCTTCGATCGAGGTTGCTTCATCCACTGCCAGCACCGGAGCTGCTGTAGGTACGGCGGTTGGTGCTGCTTTGACTGCCTGTGTGAACTTCCCACTGATCACAGTTCCGCTCGCTCCGCCTTCTCCCTTTGCGCTCGCCTTGACATAGATGTGCTTATCGACATCCTTTCCCTGCAACAGATAGGAATTTCCACGGCCCAGTATCTCATCATTCTCACTACCGTCCGTATTATAATGATGCCACGTGTATTCCACCTCTGTATCGAAGTTTTGTGGTTCTACCCATGCATACAGTCGCTTATCTACGATCATATCCGCATCTGTCGCTTTTTCAGTACGTTCCGTATTATTATAAATGCTGATGCTGCTCAGGGGTGCCTTGACCACGGTCCTACTGCTCGCTGTGATACTGCCCTCAAATGCTTCATCCGCTGCGGTAAAGGTCGCACGGATATACTTACTGCTGTCATCTTGTTTTAGTACGTAGCTGCTTGATATATTGTTTTCTTTCGCACTTGTTTCTTTTGATAATTCTGTCCATGTCGTACTGGTCGGTGATTCCGCCTTCTCCCATTTCCAGCTTCCTTTCGTCGTCATGGTTTCCTTCAGTGTTGCTTTCAGGGTCGCTCCGGCTGCCATTTCTTCCGACAACTGGATGCTTCCGCCGATTTGTCCCTTCTTCGTTGTTATGCTCTTATAGGTTACCTTCTTTGTATCCTTCAGATCATAGTCATACACATAATAGGTCGTATTCCAGTTCAGACCATCCCAGCTGATTGCTCCATCCCACAGGTATCTTCTCCACCCTGAAGCGATGGCTGCCTTATGGTCTGCCGGTAGTTTACTTCCCATGCCCCCATCCGTCGTGATCAGATAATAGTGATTCGCTTTCATATTGAAGCTGATGCTCGTTGTCTTCTCTGCCACCGACAGCCCTGCCTGCGGTTCTTCTCCTGCTAGCAGCTTTGCGGAGGCTGCTCTCATCACACGCGTTCCGCTGGATGTTCTTGCGACCAGCGTCCCTTCCGTATCCTGATCCAGACTGCGCGTTACCTTTGCGATCGCGGCATTTCCGGAAACTCCGACATTCCCCTCTGCACTCCATGAGACAGTTTCTTTCCCTGTTGAGGAGGGCAGTGCCACATCCTTCGTCAGTCCCATCAGACTTGTCTGCGTACTGACTGCCAGTGTACTGAGCGCACTCAGCTTCTTTGCCTCTTCACTGTATTTGTCTGTGATCTCTTTCTTTGAAGATGGATAGCTCCCCTTTGTTTGTTGGAATCCGTCTATTGCCAGATCTCCGCTGACCAGCTGCGCACTTGTGTATTCCTGTGCTCGCGGCTCTTCTTTCGATGCCACGCTGATATCATAGAAGCTGCTTTCCAGCTTACAGCTCCCTCCATTGAAATTGCCTGTTTCCTTGCCTTCCACATACACGGCCGCATAGCAGTTTATGATACTGCTTTCTTTTCCGAATCCATATGCGGATTGCTTGCCTTCGATGACTCCCGTTACATAGCTGTTGCTTATTTCTGCATTTCCGGAGACGACAAAACCGGAAGCTCCTGCTTCCCCTGTGATTTCCCCGCTCACATAGCTATTCCCGATACTCGTATTCGCTGCACTGACCAGCATGCCGGAAGCGGATCGCTGTGATGCTATCTTCACCAGTATCCCCACTCCATCGATTTTCGTATCCTTTGCATTTACTGCCAGCGCTGCTGCATTACTGGTACTGTTGATCTCACTACTTAGATTTACATTCCTTATTGCTGCTTTATTCAATGAAGTGAACAGCGGCTGCTTCAAGCCCTTGATCACATGACCGTTCCCTTCCAATGTTCCTGTGAATTCTTTTTCCACCATGATAGAATCAGCGGTCACCGTGATATCGCTGTCCAGGATATACGTCTTATCCGGTGCTTTGGCGATATCCTTCAGGCCTTGTTCATTCGTGATATGGAGCTCCTTCACTTCCGGCTGTTCTTCTTTCTTCGGTTCTTCCTTCGGCTGTTCCGTTATATCGGTCACTTCATAGGTTGCGGTCGTGCCAAGAGGTGCATCATCTGCCGCTTCGCTCTGGAACACATAGCTTCCGTTTTCCTTCGGTGTATAGCTTCCCTGATACAAGCCGTTCTCCTGCTTCTCGACCTTTACAGCCTCCTTCTTTTCCTTGAAGGTAACTGATATATGATCCGTGTTTTCCATTCGTCCATACAAGGTCAGTCCTCCCTGCGCTGTCTTTTCCACATACAGGTCTGCCAGTCCTTCCACCACCCGCTCATGCTCCTCCAGCACGCTTCCCTGTACATCGATGCTTCGGATCACATACGTCCCGTTTTGAAGGATATCGAACTGTGCCGGTGTGTTCGTATGCAATATCTTGCGTTCCACCTCCGTACCATCCT
>NZ_JANGCA010000095.1:0-10180 GCF_024463855.1 Clostridium sp. DFI.1.208
AATTATATCACAAATTACCAATAATTACCATATAATAAAACGAAATATTTGACAAAATAATCATAAAAAAAGCCTTTGATAAAAAGCTTTAGAAGATGTTGGCTATATATAGTCTGTCAAAGACCCGTGTATTTCACTTCCACTATCAGCTTTTAACGGCGAATCATCAGCCTTTTACGCTCTCTGCCATATTATTATAACACAAAATCAGAAAAGATATGATATAATAAGCATGATGAAATGAGGTGAGTGGATGCATTATATGGTTGGAGAGGTCGTGGAAGGTGTCGTTACTGGAATCAAGCCCTACGGCGCATTTGTTTATCTGGACAGCAAGCACAACGGATTGATTCATATTTCTGAAATCAGTGAGCGCTTCGTACGGGATGTGCATACGTATGTAAAGGTCAACGAACGCGTGAAGGTGAAAATTCTGGATGTCGATGAAGACGGCATGCATTTCAAGCTGTCCTTGAAAGCTATAGAAGCAAATAAAGCTCGTTCCATGCGAAAACGCAGATTCGTCCACGAATTGCCGCAGATGAAAATCGGGTTTACTTCACTGGCGGAGCATCTGGATCAGTGGATCGAAGAGGCAACAAAGTAAAAGGAGAAAACGCATATGATGAAATTAGACACTAAGCATGCATTTTTGAAAGAAGACATTTCAAGTTATCAGGACATCGTTACCAAATGTCATGAGGATCTCCACAACAAGACCGGTAAGGGAAATGATTATGTCGGCTGGGTGGAATGGCCAAACAATTATGACAAGGAAGAGTATGCAAGATTAAAGAGTGTTGCGGCTGATATCCGTGGGAAATGCGATGTACTGATGGTTTGTGGTATCGGTGGTTCTTATCTGGGAGCCAGAGCTGCCGTTGAAATGATCAATGGAATGTACAGTAAGGAAAAGCCGGAAATCATTTTCTTCGGTAATACATTCTCATCCACCTATATCGCACAGGTGCTGGAGTATATCAAGGACAAGGAAGTGGCAGTCAACGTAATTTCCAAATCCGGAACGACTACGGAAACCGCGCTGGCATTCCGTCTGCTGAAGCAGTTTATGGAAGATAAATACGGAAAAGAGGAAGCAGCGAAGAGAATTGTTGCGACAACGGATAAGGCCAGAGGGACGCTGAAAACGATTGCGGACAAGGAAGGCTATGAAACCTTTGTTATTCCGGATGATATCGGCGGGCGTTTCTCCGTAATCACACCGGTTGGACTGTTCCCAATCGCGGTTGCAGGTATTGATACCGATGCTATCATGAGCGGTCTGAAAAAGGCATATGAAGATTTAAAGGATCCGGATTTGAACAAGAATGCAGCGTATGCGTATGCGGTATGCCGCCGTATTCTGGAAAATCAGGGAAAAGATGTCGAAATGCTGGTAAGCTATGAGACACAGATGACGATGGTTGCAGAATGGTGGAAGCAGCTATTCGGAGAGAGTGAAGGTAAGGAAGGTAAGGGAAATCTGCCAACCAGTGCAAACTTCTCTACAGATCTGCATTCTCTGGGACAGTTTGTACAGGATGGAAAAAAGGTGCTGTATGAAACACTGCTGCTGATTGACAAGCCGACACTGGATTTAAAATTTCCGGAGGATAAAGAAGATTTGGATGGTATGAACTATCTGGCTGGTAAATCCGTTGACTGGGTAAACAAGATGGCATGTCAGGGAACTCTGGAAGCACATGAGGAAACAGGTGGCGTTCCAAACCTGATTCTGACACTGGATGATATGAGTGCGGAAAGCTTCGGTTATATGTGCTATTTCTTCTTCAAGGCATGTGCGATTACCTGCTATATGCTGGACATCAATCCGTTCAATCAGCCTGGTGTAGAGGTCTATAAGAAGAATATGTTCCGCTTACTTGGAAAAAAATAAGACGAGAAGCAAAGACGAAAGAGATTGCTGAGATTGTCCCCGTATGTAACTGATAAACAGGGCAAGCTCTATTTCGCATCATTGTGTATAACGGGATGTTTCCGAAATGGAAATATCCCTTTTTTAGAAGAAAAGGAGAGCTGCTATGTGGAAGGAACGAACGGAAAAAAAGAAATTTGAGGAAGGCTTTGGGGAAGATGTCAAGGAGATTTATGCGCTAACACAGGATGATGTAGGCTCCTGCCGCATGAAAGGAGAATGCTGCTGGACAGCCAGTATACGGCTGCTTGCCTATGTAGACGTAAAAACAGCAGAGCTGAAGCAGGAGAAAAGGATGCTGCAGTGGATGCTGAGTGACCGGGAAAATAAAAAACCGGGGAAGGTATTTCGGTTGAAGAAGGAAACGATTTATCATTTAACGGTGCGGGAATCCCTGCCGAAAAAAACGAAATGGTCAGGGAAAGAGATGCCTGCCGGTACCTGGCTGCTACTGGTGGATGTGCGAAAGCGGGATGTGAGGCACCCGCAGCTGCAGGAGCTGTTACAGGAATATCAGAGGCCTGTTTATTTACCTCTGTCAGATACCTGTCAGCTACAGCTCAATCGTTCCCTGAATCTGTTTCAGGGAGAGGGGGAGTGGAATGCGCAACAGGTTGAGATTTCATTGGAGGCAGATGAGCAAGATGACAAGCATGCGGATGAGACACTGTATGTTTTTCGCCGGCTGCAGGAGGACGGCGCTGCATGGGATGAAAAAGCCCGCAAATATGCTGCCGAGCAATTACTCAGCTGTGCAATTGACTGGCAGGATGAAGCAGAAGATGAGCTGCGTGCTGATGATTTTGCACGCCGTATCCGGATAGAAGCTGTCAATGTGTCACAGGGTGGGGAGTTTGAATTGTATTATGATGACGATGATATTTTTGCAGGACATGTTATCATTATCAGTGGAAATCTGGAAAAGGGCTTGTATGACGCACAGTTTGCAGGATAAAAAAAACGAGCAGACAGCTTGATAAGATAATGCAAGATAACGGAAATAAAGCATTGCATTTGATCAGCCCTGTTCGTTTTTTTGTATGGCGGTATATCGGTGTCAACCTATCGGCGTGCAGCTGCTACGAAGGAAAAGCGCGCCCGTTCACATCGTATGCTCTTTTGTGGATTACGCTATTTCCATAAGGCGTATTTACTTTTTACGCATATTGATACCGCTGATGATTCCATAGGTCATTAGCCATGCAATGGCGATGAGAAGCCAGCCTGTTCTCCATGCCTCTTTGCCAAACAGCATTCCCAATCCGACATAAACGATGGAAGCACAACCGATGGTGACATAATAGAGCCAGGAATAGCGGTCACCATGCTTTTTTCGATGGTATGCTTCGTTCTCAACCAGCAGCTCGTATGCGTTCATGGAGCAGCCTGCATAAATAAACAGGAAGACAGCGATGGAAATCAGCAGCAGATAAACGGCATCCATCGGCCCTTCATCCATATGCAAAACATCCTCACTGACAATGGCGATGATGCAGCAAAGAAATATCAGCAGCAGACCGCCGATGATAAGACGCTTGAATTTTTTCTGTAGACCGTCGTTTTCTTCCTTCAGCTCCTGCAGATGATCATGGTCAAAATACAGGGGTTCCTGTTCGAGTATTTTGTATTCATCCTTATCAAAGGAAAGGGATACAAAGACAGCGATTCCAAGAGCGATCAGTATCATGGAAAAAATACTCATGACATCTTCCTGCTGCGGGAAGATAAGAACTGGCAGTCCGGAAAGAATACAAAGCAGTGTCCCAACAGCAATGCGCAGGGTGGTTCGTTTTTCCTGAAGCAAATAGCCCTGTATACATTCCCGGCTTGCATAATAGCCCTGCTCCTGCGTCTGCTGTTCACCTCCCTCATCCTTTAATAAATAATCCATGGTTACGGAAAAGATGTTTCCAAGCATCAGCATTTTTTCTGTTTCGGGATAGCCCTGATCATTCTCCCACTTGCTGACAGCCTGTCGGGATACATGCAGACGCATTGCCAGCTCCTCCTGTGACATCCCTTTCTCTTTTCTTAGCTTCTGTAGCTTTTCTCCAAATTTCATATTGTTCACCTCACACCTATATCCTAGCAAACACTCTGTAGCTGCGCTACCAAGCACCTCTTGCGTTTTGTCAACCAGAGGTTGCAGCTGCTGCTATATCTCTGAAAGTATAGCATATCCGAGCATTTTTGACATCCTTGTGCGAGGGGAAGGGAAAGGGGCTGAAAGCAGGAAAGAACGTACATATTCATTCTTCTGTTTGCATATAGTAAACAGAGCACCTTGTGAAATGCATAACTTGCTAACTAATACTAGGAAAATAAATGAAAATGCTGTATAATATAGAATATCAAATGTAAACGATTACATAAGAGGAGGAATGCTTAATGGGCAAAAAGTATGTTTACCTGTTTTCAGAAGGAAATGGGCAGATGAGAGAGCTGCTTGGCGGTAAGGGCGCAAACCTGGCAGAAATGATGAACCTCGGTATGCCTGTACCTTTTGGTTTCACTGTTACAACAGAGGCTTGTAATCAGTATTATGCTGATGGTGAAGCAATCAATGAAGCAATTCGTAAGGAAATTTTTGATTATTTAATGAAATTGGAAGAACTGTCTCAAAAACAGTTTGGGGATCCGAAAAATCCGTTGTTAGTATCCGTAAGATCTGGTGCGCGTGCGTCTATGCCAGGAATGATGGATACCATTTTAAATTTAGGACTGAATGATGAGGTTGTGGAGGGTGTTGCTAAACTGACGGACAATCCACGATTTGCATATGATTCCTACCGTCGTTTCATCCAGATGTTCGCAGATGTTGTTATGGGCTTGAACAAGGCGAAGTTTGAAGACATCATCGATGAAATGAAAGAGAAAAAAGGAGTGGAGCAGGATACCGACCTTGATGCGGATGACATGAAGGAAATGGTAAAACGCTTCAAGAAATTCTATAAGGATTCTCTGGAGGAGGACTTCCCATCTGATCCGAAAGAGCAGCTGTATCGCTCCATTGAAGCGGTCTTCCGTTCCTGGAATAATCAGCGTGCCATTTTCTATCGTAAGATGAATGACATTCCGGGAGATTGGGGTACTGCTGTCAACGTACAGATGATGGTATTCGGAAACATGGGAAATGATTGTGGTACCGGTGTTGCCTTTACCCGTAATCCAAGTACCGGAGAAAACAAGCTGTATGGTGAATTCCTGATGAATGCACAGGGAGAGGATGTTGTCGCAGGTATTCGTACACCGCAGACCATCGATCAGCTGAAAGAAATCGCTCCGGCTGCTTATCAGAAATTTACAGAAATCTGTGCGGCGCTGGAAAGTCATTATAAAAATATGCAGGATATGGAATTTACCATTGAAAAGGGAAATCTGTTCATGCTGCAGACCCGTAACGGGAAACGTACGGCTGCTTCCGCTTTAAAGATTGCCTGTGATATGGTGGATGAAGGTATGATTACCAAAGAGGAAGCCTTGATGATGGTGGAACCGAAGCAGTTGGATTCTCTGCTGCACCCGCGCTTTGATGATGCGGATTTGAAGAGTGCAAAACCGATTGCCAGTGCATTGCCGGCATCTCCAGGTGCTGCTTGCGGACAGATTGTGTTCTCAGCAGAGGAAGCAATCGAGGAAACGGCACTGGGACACAAGGTAATTCTTGTCCGTCTGGAAACTTCACCGGAGGATATCGAGGGAATGCATGTATCAGAAGGTATCCTGACTGTGCGTGGCGGTATGACCTCTCATGCGGCAGTTGTAGCCCGTGGTATGGGCGCATGCTGTGTATCCGGCTGCGGTGATATTAAAATCAACGAGGAAGAAAAATATTTCATTGTAAATGATGAGCGTTATAATAAGGGAGATTATATTTCACTGGATGGCTCTACCGGTAATATTTACGGTCGCAAAATCAAAACTGTTCCGGCAGAGATTTCCGGTGACTTTGAACGCTTTATGAAATGGGCGGATGAGGTTCGTACACTGAAGGTCAGAACCAATGCCGACACACCAAAGGATGCTGCGCAGGCGGTAGCATTCGGGGCAGAGGGAATCGGACTGGTACGTACGGAGCACATGTTCTTTGAAGGTGACCGTATTAAGGCTGTTCGCGAAATGATTGTATCAAAAACAGAAGGACAGAGAAGAAAAGCACTTTCCAAGCTGCTGCCGATGCAGCGTGGAGACTTTGAGGGAATTTATGAGACAATGCATGGTCTTCCGGTGACAATTCGGTATCTGGATCCGCCGCTGCACGAATTCCTGCCAACAAGCTCTTATGATATTGCACAGCTTGCTAAGGATATGAATATCGATTTGGACGAACTGCGTAATGTCATTACCGGTTTGCATGAATTTAACCCGATGATGGGTCATCGAGGATGCCGTCTTGCTATTTCTTATCCGGAAATCGCTGAAATGCAGACAACAGCTGTCATCGAAGCGGCGATTAACGTAAATCGCAAGCATCCGGATTGGAAGATAGAACCGGAAATCATGATTCCTCTGGTAGGAGATAAGGCTGAATTGAAATTTGTTAAGGATGTTGTTGTACGTACGGCAGATGAAATTCTGAAACGCGAAGAATTTACAATGAAATATCATGTTGGTACAATGATTGAAATCCCACGTGCTGCATTACTGGCAGATGAGATTGCAGAAGAGGCTGAATTCTTCAGCTTTGGAACCAACGACCTGACACAGATGACCTTTGGATTCTCTCGTGATGATGCCGGAGGCTTCCTGAACGATTACTATGAAAAGAAAATCTTTGAACAGGATCCGTTCGCAAGAGTAGACCAGAAGGGTGTCGGAAAGCTGATTGAAATGGCGGTTGCAGGCGGTAGAAAGACCCGTCCGGAAATCAAGCTGGGAATCTGTGGAGAGCATGGAGGCGATCCGAGCAGTATCGATTTCTGTCACCGCATGGGATTAAGCTATGTATCCTGCAGTCCGTTCCGTGTACCGATTGCCAGACTGGCAGCAGCACAGGCAGCAATCGTCAACGGCAAATAGAAGACGATAGCAGGAACAAAAACAGATCATTGCAGGAAAAGGATAGAGGTGTGAATTCAAAACGCACCTCTTTTTCCTGCATGTGATAGCACGCTGGGATTTTTTACTGGATGTTGTCAGAATTCCTATTTGTTAAAACCATATGGATACAGCTTCCAGTGAAGCGAGTGACAGCTGCATTGTAGGCATAGTCTGCCTGATAAACTGTCGGAATGCTGCGGTACATGCTATGAATACGAAGGATGGATGCTTCAGCATCTGAAAATGAAAAAGCCATAGATTACGCCATCATGTACAATGCTGACACTGGATTGAAACTACCTACCATGCAATCATAAAATATGGTATGATTGCATTGCACATACCACCAGTCATGGCTGCATATCATAATGCCAATGACTGTCCTGCAAATCATGATCTGTGGAGGAAGGGGAACAGAATGAAATCAAGAACATCTTTTACAGTAATCAATCCGCCGCTGACATTTTGGCTGTGCATATGCATTCTCGTGTTTTTTGTACTTCTGGTACTGATCAATACGATAGCGACACCTCCACCGCATCATGCCTTATATATATGTATCACAATGTTTGTTTTTATTCCTGTATCGCTTGTGACCTTGTGGACAAAGCTGTTCAGAATACAGGTGAAGGATACTGTGATTTCTGTTCGTAGAGCACTTGGACTGGTTCGTTTTACTTTTGATGTTTCCGACATTGCCAGAGTGGAATGGAAACGGGCGGATACAGGATTTGGAAGAAATGAATGCATCACAGTGTTTACATCGGAAAATAAAAAATTTCATATCGAAACACTTATGATAAATGCTGAGCGCATGATGAAGTATATAACGGAAATGGTTGATGAAAGCAAAATCAGATATATGTGATAAAAGCTGATTTCAAAATCTTAGCGATTTGCAGATAAAGCAGAGCAGAAAGTATCCCAACATGCAGCTGAACGCTTTTAACTAGGAATCTGTGACAGTGGTACCGCGCAAACAGGTTTTGGATAGCGCTTTCTTTCTGCTGTGTGAATATCCGAATCCAGATAGAAACAGGCTGTCCTAAATATAAAGAAGGTTTGCGATTTGCTGTTGACAGTGTGGTGTTCGCGTGCAACAATAAGGGTAGAAACGCACTGCTCCCTGATACGGCATATGCTGTGGTAAGGAACGGCAGCAAGGGATACAGCACAGGGAACACGACATGTCTATAGCAGTAAGCATCAGCGTGCACGATGACAACATCATAGGGTATTCAGAAGATATCTGGCTGCTGCCGGTATCTTCTTCTTTAGAAAGCGAGGAAAAACACATGAACTTTAAAGAGAAATACGGAGAATGGGGAATCATTCTCGGAGCTACCGAAGGGGTAGGAAAGGCAACCGCAGAAAAAATTGCCGAAAACGGCATGAATGTTGTGCTTGTTGGAAGACGTGAGGAAGCCCTGAAGGAGCTGGGTGCTTCAATCAGTGAGAAATACGGCGTGGAAAACATGGTCATTCGTGCAGACTTCAGCGAGGATCATGCCGCAGCTGCAATCTTTGAAAAGACAAAGGATCTGGATATGGGCTTTATGTCCTATGTCGCATGCCTGCACAAATTCGGAAAGCTGCAGGATACGGATTGGGAATCACACAAGCGAATGCTGAATGTAAACATCAATACGTTTCTGGAATGCTTCTATCATTATATGGGAATCTTTACAAAACAGAAGCGCGGTTGTGTGATTAACTATTCCTCACTGACCGGGGTAACCAGCTCTCCATATAATGCACAATACGGTGCAGGTAAGGCATATATTGCGAAATTGACGGAAGCTGTTGCCTATGAATCCAGAGACTGTGTTGATGTCATGGTGGCAACGCTTGGCTCTACCATCACACCGAGCTGGCTGAAAAATCAGCCGGGTGGAGAAGCAGGAGAGGCCGCAATTAAAAAGGCAATGACACCGGAGGCTACCATTGATGAGATTTTTAAACAGATCGGAAAGGTGCGTTCTCTGGTTGTTGGAGAGGTGAACCGTCAGGCAGTACATCACTGGCACTGTGATATCAGTGCAGATGAGGCTGCGGAATACATGGGAAAATTTTACGAATAAATCTCATAAACAGTAAAAAATATAAGTCTGATTGCAGGGATGCGTTGCATTAGCTGCTTTAAAAAGGAATCCAGCCGCTATTGATAAAACAATAGGCTTGGATTCCTTTTTTCAGATTTCTCATGACGTAAGAAAGCTCAGAAAGCAGATTGGCTTTCTCTATGAGCATACCGTCTGTGTCGATACAATCGCCACTGCATAATTGCACAGGCTATTCCTTTGGCTTTATTTTCTGATTCGCATCCTTTTGCGCATCTGGCGTTTTCAGCGTATGCCATGCGATATCCTTCCGTTTTTCAATAGGAAAACAACGCTTGATACCATGGATCACAGTGTCAATCACACCAACCCAAAGATGCGCCGCCAGCAGAGAAAGACTCATACCGACGATGACGATGAAAAGAAGTGCTATCGTATCCATTACTTGGAAAATTTAGGCCAGAAAAGATCCCATTGTGCGGCTTCCTCACTTTGATGCAAATACGCAAACAGCTTTTCATCATCATATTCATCAGAAATATAGAACTGGGTATAGCCGGCCATAATACCACCCTTATGATAAATGGTAAAGCCGCCCTGTACTACCTTGGCTTTCTTGATTTCTCCCTTTTTGAAATATGCAGGATCACTGCAGCCCTCCAGCTCCGGTGTTGTCTGTAGAATAACGATACTCATATCAGACTCCCGAAACCCGACAATCAGACTTGTGTACGTATAAGTCGTTTTTCTGGCAAGGATGTAATTGCTGGTTTTAATACTGGAAGAATATGCGTAGACAAGCTGATAGCCGGCAGCATCCTCTACAACCTGTTCAAACAGTGCGTGCATTCTGGCTTTATTTTCCTGAACGCGTGCTTCATCCCAAAGCTTTTTCTTTTTACCAAATAACCCCATACGAGACCTCCTTTTACTTACTGAAAATAATTTTGGTAAGTATATATTTTCATTATACATAGAGCGAGGTAAGAATGCAAGAAAAAAACATACGGTTTACCGTATGCCAGACTGTTGACAAAGTGACTGTCGACAGTCTTTTTAAAATCTGATAGAATATCTGTGGCAGAAACGTACTTCATAAACCCAAAAATAGTCGACGTTTCTGCCATTTATTATGCCAAAAATG
>NZ_JANGCA010000096.1:0-10026 GCF_024463855.1 Clostridium sp. DFI.1.208
GATGACAGAATTCGTCTTCTTTATGCTTCCCTGATAATGGGCAGCATTTTCCTTCGCTTTGTATTCCACCGTGATGTAGGAGCCGACATCCTCCTTCGTATAGGTATAGCTGTAGCTGATCGTCTTCGCAGTTTTATCCATCACTACTCTGTCACTGTCTACCGGGATCGTCTCCCCATTGCTTCTATGTAAGAGGAACTCTCCTTCGTCATAGCCTTCTCCGCTATAGCTGAACTGGATCTGTGATCCGATATTGCTTGGTCTGGCATCTGCCTGTCGCATATCCACAACATCCTGGATCACTAACGCATCCTCACGGAAGAGCGCATGCTCTGTTGCGATGACTGCACTCGGTTCACTTACCGCAGACTGGTCATACGCAGCGGTCGGTATGAATCTTGCGAACAGCTTATAGTCACTGTCCTTCTTCAGACCATAGAACCACGTTTCCTGTGCCTTGTATTCTTCTTCACTCTGCCAGTGGATATTGGCTTCGATCGCTTCCTTCGTAGTCAGGATAGCTCCTGCATCATCGACCGGCCGATCGTCTACATATCGCAGATAGCCGACCTGTACATATGGGATATCGACCGTCTTGTCCGTCTTATAGTTTGTCGGTGTACTGAACTGGATACTGTTTCCATTCACTCTCACCTTCGTCGGTGCATTCGGCCGATTCTGCTCTGCCTTCTGTCGCACGATGATCCCGTTTGTCTGAACACTGCCGACATACTCGGTATTCTCAGCCGCCGTATAGACTGCATAGACCATGCAGTTCAGATCCAGAGGTGTCAGTGAATAGGTACTCGTATTTCCCGTAGTCTGTGAATCAGCGATCTTAGCTGCTTCCTCTATCGGCATATCCGCATCGTTTACACGCTGTCGATACCAGGTGAAGGTTCCGTTCTTTTCATCTTCCCCCAGGTAGGAAGCACCCAGCGTATCCAGGACCTTCGTCGTATCCGTCGTTTCGATTCTGGCGGTTCCTGTGATCAATGCACCCTCCAGTGGGTTTTCCGTGATATGGGTGATCGTTCCAGAATAATCATCAACCCCAGTCATCGTGACCTTCAGGTACTGATTTGTATACTTTAAAGGGATCTGGAATCGGCTCATGGCATACTTACCATCTGCACTGATGTCATCGGCTCGCCAGTCATCCAACGCCTTCATCTCGGCATCGATATTCTGCCATTTTGCAGATGCATCCTTCGTCGCTGATACGTAATATTTCCAGGAGACCGTAGGCGCTTTGCCATCCACCGTATACCGCAGTGTCTTGGACTGCAATGTCTTCCATTCCACACTGCTGTCTGCTTCCTCGATCTTATCGTAGCCTACTCTTACCAGTGGTTCCTTCTCACTCTTGACAGACCTCGTTGAATTGATACCGCTCGCCGCATGACTTCTCGATTCCAGCCTTGCGACATAGGTCACATAGCTGCGGTTCGCCTCCACTCGGATATCCATATCCTTCGCTGTCACCTTGATCCAGTGCCCGGTATTGGCTGTCGTCGTATTATCGACCTTGCTTGTTGCCGCTTTATCAACATCCTCCGATATCTCCAGAGCTGGCAGATCGTCGATATCAGAAGACTGCAGATAATAATACATATCGTCGATCTTCTCTTCATTGTTCACAAGATGCAGCAGACTTCCAATCTGCGTATTATCCTCTCCCTTTGAAGTTACTGTCGGAGCCTTCGGTGTCAGATGATCATCCTTGAATACCTTTCCAAAGGATCTCTCTATCGAGCCGGTAAAGCTGCTGCCTTCTTTTGCGGTGTAGCTCACCCTTACCTCCGGATTTCTATCGACTGGTGGTATTTTATAGGAAGCTGATGTACCTCCTTCTGATTCCGGCACTGGCTCATCCCCCAGATACCACTGCCAGCTGCCGCTTCCCGTATCGTCCGCATTGTCCGGATAGATTCCCTTGTCATAAGAAACTGTGATCGTACTCTCCACACTCGGCTTTTGATTATCCCCAACTGAGATGTTCCCCAACAGTAACGACTTTTTCGTCCTGACTGCAGTTGTGTTGATCTTCGACCAATCGCTGGCATCATATCCGATCTTTGCGGCCTTACGGATGAAGAAATCATAATCGGTGTTTCTCGACAGCCC
Organism: Clostridium sp. DFI.1.208; assembly: GCF_024463855.1. Taxonomy (NCBI): domain Bacteria; kingdom Bacillati; phylum Bacillota; class Clostridia; order Eubacteriales; family Clostridiaceae; genus Clostridium; species Clostridium sp. DFI.1.208. The sequence continues at coordinate 2,128 of NZ_JANGCA010000096.1, forward strand.
GCTCATCACGACATCCTTGTTCCAGGTCACCGTGACATGATTGGAGCTGATCTCCCCTGTTTCATCATGCTTTCGATATCCGAATTCATAGATCGCTGCAGTATCATCTGTTTTTGTGACATTCAATGTCGCCTGATACTGCTGTACACCATCGATCGATGCGTTGACGTCGGTTCCCAGTATCTGTCCTGCGTTCTGGATCTCCGCCGTCATCAGTGTACAGCTTCCTTTATAGTCACCATTCGCATTAAATGTGGCTCTGATCTTATAGCCTGCATCCTCCGGCTTCAGCTCATAGCTGATCCTGTTGGCGTTCTCTGCATCGACTGTTCCCAATACAGTATTCGTATTATTGTCCTGATCGACTCTCTCCAGGACCCAGATACCGGTAAGATCCTTCGTATCATCCTTCGTGCCTTTCACATCGAAGGTGATCGTTTCCTCGACCTTTTCTGTTCCGGATACTGTGATCTCACTGCTTCCCGTGATTGGAGATTTATCCGTCGTCACAGTCGTATACGCTGACCAGCCACTTGGCTCATATTCTTCTTTCTCATGAGCTCTGGCATAGACATAATACATCGTATTACGCTTCAGTCCTGTAACCTTCACCGCTGTATTTCCGGCATATCCATTTCCAGCGTTATCCATCTGCTGGCTAACTTTTCCTGCGGTTTCCGTATACCCAAAATCGTATGTTCCGGTGCCGGCATGGCTGATTTCGATCGTATGTGCATCGACCATCTCGCCTGTTGGCTCACTCGGTGCGGCCTGTGCTTTTTTTAGAATCGTAGGCGTGGTATACGCTACAGCTGCTTTGGAAGGATCTTTGAAATCCCCTGCACCGTTATAGGTGAAGCACAGCTTACTGCCGACATCCTCTTTCGTCAGTGTATAATAGATATCATATTGTTCTTTCTTATTTGCTTTTGCAGTGATATCCTGCTTTGTGCCGTCTGTATGGATACGTTCGATCTTCCACGTACCCTTTTGAAGGTTATCGTCACCAATATAGGCACGAATCTCACGTTCCATATTGACCTCACCATTCGTCTTCACCGGACCGACGATATCAGTGCGGCTGGTTTGTATTTCTCTCGCTTCACTCCACTCACTCGCCTCATAACCGGAGCCGCCAGCCACTCTGGCAAAGAGCCAGTATGTAGTATTTCTGGAAAGGCCGGAGATCGTGAATGCATCTGTAGAATGACCGGCAATGATCTTGTTTCCATTTAGGGAGCTTGCATAGGCATATTCATAATCAGCACCTTCAACGCCCTGTGCTTTAACCGTTACAGAATTATCAGGTATATCCGTCGGAACTTCGATGCCTGTAGGCTTAACAGAAGTCACCGCTTTTGTGAAGCCGGAGGACATCGTCGCATAATTTGTAGCACTAACATCGACATTGATTTCATACCCAACATCAGAGGCTTTTATCGTATACGTATCAGAAGTAGCTTCGGAAATTGCTTCTCTGGCCGTTGTGCCTGTTTTTCTGCGATACCATTGATATTTAATACCGGATGCCCCTGTCGCTGTAGCCTTAAGTTTTTTTCCAGGATTCGTATCACCTGTAAGATTGACAGATTCCAGTGCCTTAACCTTTTGTTTTATAGTGAAATTATATGTATTAGAAGCTGTTCCGCCAATCGTAGCATCCGGTTCAGTATATGTAATCGTGATGTCAGCACTTTTTCCTACATCGCCAACAGGTAAGATTGTCCCACCTTCTGTAACCTTCAAAATATTAGAATTACTAGAACTGATAGAATAAGAATTTTTCTGTAATTCCTCCGGTATTTTTATCGCACCGGAAATCTTCCCATTGAACATATCCGAGCTATTTGTAAGTCCATCCTCAGATACAAATGCTCCTCTTGTTGCTGTATATAGTGCTACAACCGGATGATCTTGTATCCATTTAAGTCTAGGATAGTATCCAGCGTTATTTACCCATTCGCTGTCGCTATTAAATAAATCATCGGTCGTCATTTCATAGGAGTTTTTTCCATGCACTCTACCTTCAAATCCTTTTATAACAGCATTTGGCATAATCGTAGAATCGTAAAATGCATTACTTAATGTAATATTTGATGTTCTGTTACTTACAACATTTAGTGAATTAAAATTTTGTAGAGCCAGATAAATATTTTCAACCTTTGAAGATCCTGAACCGATAAAACCAAGCATTCCAGCAGCTCCTTGCCCCGCACCATAAGTACCGAATTTTATATTTAAAATAAACATGTTTTTAAAATATGAACTTCCAGTTGAAAGATTTGCCGCATTTCCGACTAATCCACCCAATGCTCTTCCCGCCTTAACACTACCTCCAACTGATCCTACATTTGTAACAGTCAGCTTGCCTTCACCATGTCCTCCCATGATATAACCTGTATCCCACTCACTAGCCAAATCAGAGTCTATAAGAAATATATTTTTTATTGTCATATCAATACCGTTTGTCAATGATGTAACACATGCTCCCGGAGTATCTCCGGTCATATTGATGTTTCCATTCTGGATAATTAGATTCTGAACTACAGAATTATCGCTCATTCGATAGATTACAGGCGAGCTCATATAGCTTAAGGTATGATAGTCACCATCAAAGCTACCGGTATCTGTCAATTCATTCTTGAAATCAGCAGTAGAAACCGTTTTCCCCTTCATATTTATATTATTTGTTAATACATAATGAGCTGCGCTGTTTGCAAATGGTTCTTGCTTCGTTATAAATTTGTATAACTCATCTGCATTACTAATTGGAATACCATATTTATAGGGAATTCGATCACTTTTATATTTAGTATCTGAGGAGATAGCTTTCAATTCATCATCTACATAAAGCATAATATTATCAGGCATACCTAATCGTGCATATACATTTTCTCCATTTCGCCCGCTCATATTACTTAATGTTACAGACAGCCTATTATCAATAATAGATGCGCCAGTCAGCTCTAATGGTGTTAAGTCATTGATGTATGCGTTTAATCTTCCTGACAGACTTTCTCCACTCCAATTATCAACTGTTGCAGTTATTTTTGTATTAGAATACGCCGCATAATTCCCATTTCCATCTTTCGTACTTGACTCAATGGTAATCTGCTCATTATAGATCTTTCTGACATAATTCGTATTCACCTTCTTGATGCTAGCTCCACCATAGCCTATCTCATTATTTGGTACGAATTCTGCTTTGATATAGTGCTTCCACAGATCCTCATTGATCGTCAGCGTACTATAGGCCTTATTGATTGTCGGACTATATCCACTCGCCAGCTGCATCCACGACTCACTGTCGGCTGCCGGCGCTCCGATCGTACCGTTCGCACCACAATCAGTCGTACTCTTATACCATTTCCATGTTCCCTGTACGTTGTTTGCATTCTCCAGCTCTGCTGTGATCGTCTTCCCCACGACTGGATTGCTGATCTCCTTATATGTGATACTGCCATCTTCCGCTTCCTTGACATCCGTCGTGTTCTTTACACTCATCGTTCCTTTCTGCGTGATCGTTCCGATCGTCGTTTTCTCCGTTATGATACTGCTGACCTGCGTATCTCCTGTCTCCGGTCGAACTACATACAGCGCATATTCTGTATTTGCTTCCAGATAGGCATTTGCATAGTCCTTTTCCGTATTCATGCTACTGCCTGTACATTTTGTCCATTTAGCGGTTTTCAGTGCTTCTTCCGTGGTCTCCGTTGGAACCTTCGGTGCATCCTCTGTTGCATTCTGGATCCGATACCATACGCCTTCATATGCCTCCAATTCAAAATCCAGTGTCGGTCGGCTCGCTGCGGTATCTCCCCCCTGTACAAAGCTCTTGATGACAGGATTCACTGCCAGCTGCTTCTTGATCTCTGTCGTTACAGCTTCCTTACTACCGATGAAGCTGCTTGTTCCGGGTACACTGTATTTCGCTTTCAATCGTTTCTTGATATCATTGCTCGTTGGCGTATAATCCTTATCCGTCGCTCCTGTGATCTCCTCGAAACTTCCATCGTCTTTTTCTCGATACCACTGCCAGCTTCCATCCGTATCATTGCCTACCGGCATATAATTCGCTTTATTGTACACTGCGCTCAGCTTCTGTCCAGCGGTATTTGTACCATCGATCTCCACATATCCAAGGATACTGGTCTTCTTCGTTTCCACAGTCAGATACGCGTCTGACCAGTCACTGTCCGCAAAATTTTCGTTGCCCTTTACCTTTACCCATATATGGTACTCTGTATTTCGCTCCAATCCCTTGATCGTTACGTTCGTTCCCGTATATGTGTCATAATCGGCAGGCTCTGCGGTTTCCACATCGGTTCCTTTGCTGTATCGGAATCCATATACCAGTCCTGCTGTCCCCTCCATCTGGAATGTGATCGTGGAGTCTGTTGCCAGCTCTTTCGCTTCCTTCAGCTTAGTTCCATCTGCTTTGTCCATCTTTTCCTGATCGTATTGCAGCAGCGCCGCTGACTCTGCTGTTACGGATCCAACGACAGCTCCGTTATCCTGTGTTTTCTTGTAGTCCTGTTGAAATTCAAATGCAACACTGTATATCGTTCCCGGCGCCTCATCCTTCGGGATCTCATAATATGTAGAGCGGCCATCCTCTCCCGGATAGAAGTTTTTGATTACTTCCTTTTCCTGACCGGGTGCCTGCTTGTACCAGCTCCATACGCCATCCACTGTATTCGGCTCTGCACCTCCAGGTGAACCCTTTTTTATCAAGCTCGCTTCCAAACGCTCTCCCTGTGTCGGTGCGGTTCCGGCACTTCCATATACAAAGTTGATTTCTCCATCAAACTCGGTCTGTTCCGTTTTGACCCTTATGCTGCTCTGTGACCAATCCGATTTCTCGTGCTTATCGTTTCCGGCGAATCGCAGGAAGAAATAATATGTCGTATTTCTCTGCAGTCCCTCCACCACGATATCCTGTCCCGGTGTGAAGCTGCCGCTATTCCCTCCAGGACGATACTCCTCCGGAACACCGTTTTCCAGCTTGGAGTAGCCGATATTCAATGTCTCTCCTTCGATATCTATCGATGGGATTTTGACCTTGACACTGTCATCCGTCTTTACATTATTGTATATCAGTGTTTCGACGGGTGCTTCCTGTATGGCCAGCTTGATGACTTCACTCTGTGCACTCACCTCTCCGCCATAATTCCCGGTCCCTGTCAACACGACCTCCAGTCGATGTCCGATATAGGCCGTCGATTTCAGTTGGATCGTTCTCCCGGTCGGTGATGGTGTCGTTACACGGTTTCCTCTGCTTCCATCATCATTGACAAGATACCATGCATAATTCCCGGTTTGATCAGGATCTGCGCCGGTTATCTTAGCATTCAACGTATCTCCGTATCGATAGCCGCTTCCTGTTGAGGAGATTTCAAGAGTTCCCTTCACATATGGATTCTTGGTATTTACCTCCAGATAGAGGCTCGTGTACGCGGAATTCAGATGACCGTTTTCCCCGATTGCACGGACATAGATATAGTAGAGTGAGTTCGGCTGCAGGCCTGTGATCGTTACCGGATTGCTCCCCCTGGCATATACCTTGAATTCCTGCTTCTCTTCGTTCTCTGGCTTGAATGCAAACTGATACAGACCGTTTCCTTTTGTGTAGGCTTCCGGCATCTTGACAGTTACCGATGTGTCTTCGATCGAGGTTGCTTCATCCACTGCCAGTACCGGAGCTTTTGTAGGCACGGCGGTTGGTGCTGCTTTGACTGCCTGTGTGAACTGCCCACTGATCACAGTTCCGCTCGCTCCGCCTTCTCCCTTTGCGCTCGCCTTGACATAGATGTGCTTATCGACATCCTTTCCCTGCAACAGATAGGAATTTCCACGGCCCAGTATCTCATCATTCTCAGTACCGTCCGTATTATAATGATGCCACGTGTATTCCACCTCTGTATCGAAGTTCTGTGGCTCTACCCATGCATACAGTCGCTTATCTACGATCATATCCGCATCTGTCGCTTTTTCAGTACGTTCCGTATTATTGTAAATGCTGATGCTGCTCAGGGGCGCCTTGACCACGGTCTTACTGCTTGCTGTGATACTGCCCTCAAATGCATCATCTGCTGCGGTAAAGGTTGCTCGGATATACTTACTGCTGTCATCTTGTTTTAGTACGTAGCTGCTTGATATATTGTTTTCTTTCGCACTTGTTTCTTTTGATAATTCTGTCCATGTCGTACTCGTCGGTGATTCCGCCTTCTCCCATTTCCAGCTTCCTTTCGTCGTCATGGTTTCCTTCAGTGTTGCTGTCAGGGTAGCTCCGGCTGCCATTTCTTCCGACAACTGGATGCTTCCGCCGATCTGTCCCTTCTTCGTTGTTATGCTTTTATAGGTTGCCTGCTTTGTATCCTTCAGATCATAGTCATACACATGATAGGTCGTATTCCAGTTCAGACCATCCCAGCTGATTGCTCCATCCCACAGGTATCTTCTCCACCCTGAAGCGATGGCTGCCTTATGGTCTGCCGGTAGTTTACTTTTCATGCCGTCATCCGTCGTGATCAGATAATAGTGATTCGCTTTCATATTGAAGCTGATGCTCGTTGTCTTCTCTGCCACCGACTGCCCTGCCTGCGGTTCTTCTCCTGCCAACAGCTTTGCGGAGGCTGCTCTCATCACGCGCGTTCCGCTGGATGTTCTTGCGACCAGCGTCCCTTCCGTATCCTGATCCAGACTGCGTGTTACCTTTGCAATCGCGGCATTTCCGGAAACTCCGACATTTCCCTCTGCACTCCATGAGACAGTTTCTTTCCCTGTTGAGGAGGGCAGTGCCACATCCTTCGTCAGTCCCATCAGACTTGTCTGCGTACTGACTGCCAGTGTACTGAGCGCACTCAGCTTCTTTGCCTCTTCACTGTATTTGTCTGTGATCTCTTTCTTTGAAGATGGATAGCTTCCCTTCGTTTGTTGGAATCCGTCTATTGCCAGATCTCCGCTGATCAGCTGCGCACTTGTGTATTCCTGTGCTCGCAACTCTTCTTTCGATGCCACGCTGATATCATAAAAGCAATTTTCCAGCTTACTGCTCTCTCCATTGAAATTGCCTGTTTCCTTGCCTTCCACATACACGGCCGCATAGCAGTTTGTGATACTGCTTTCTTTTCCGAATCCATATGCGGATTGCTTGCCTTCGATGATTCCCGTTACATAGCTGTTGCTTATTTCTGCATTTCCGGAGACGACAAAACCGGAAGCTCCTGCTTCCCCTGTGATTTCCCCGCTCACATAGCTATTTCCGATACTCGTATTCGCTGCACTGACCAGCATACCGGAAGCGGATCGCTGTGATGCTATCTTCGCCAGTATCCCCACTCCATCGATTTTCGTATCCTTTGCATCTACTGCCAGCGCTGCTGTATTACTGGTACTGCTGATCTCACTACTTAGATTCACATTCCTTATTGTTGCTTTATTCAACGAAGTGAACAGCGGCTGCTTCAAGCCCTTGATCACATGGCCGTTCCCTTCCAATGTTCCTGTGAATTCTTTTTCTACCATGATAGAATCAGCGGTAACCGTGATATCGCTGTCCAGGATATACGTCTTATCCGGTGCTTTGGCGATATCCTTCAGGCCCTGTTCATTCGTGATATGGATTTCCTTCACTTCCGACTGTTCTTCTTTCTTCGGTTCTTCCTTCGGCTGTTCCGTTATATCGGTCACTTCATAGGTTGCGGTCATGCCAAGAGGTGCATCATCTGCCGCTTCGCTCTGGAACACATAGCTTCCGTTTTCCTTCGGCATATAGCTTCCCTGATACAAGCCGTTCTCCTGCTTCTCGACCTTTACAGGCTCCTTCTTTTCCTTGAAAGTAACTGATATATGATCCGTGTTTTCCATTCGTCCATACAGGGTGATTTCTCCCTGCCC
>NZ_JANGCA010000097.1:0-9933 GCF_024463855.1 Clostridium sp. DFI.1.208
TTCATCAGTCTAAGGTTGCAAATCAATTACTATATTCACCTGCAAAACCAAAAACTCAAGATTAACCCTTAACTAAAGGGTTTTCTTGAGTTATTTTTTTCTTAAACTGTCAAAGACGGGATTATACGACCATCGCTTCCTTCTGTCACGAGTGTATTTCCATTTGGAAGACGCTGGGCACTGGATACATAGGGACTATAGAACTTGCTGGCATCGGTTGGTATGGCATGCGCAAGCTCCTTTGGTGTCAGCTTCCATACAACCTCCAATGTAATCGGATTGAACTCCAGCACACGGCTGTAATCCCGCAGCGCATTCTTGGAGCCATTGCGGCTGCCCGGGTTCGGAACGCCATAGCCTCCCCAGCCTCCGTTGTCGAACACCATCAGGTTTCCTTCTCCCGGAAGACCCTTCGGTATCATATGGAAATGATGCTGTCCGATGATCCAGCCAAGCTTCCGCAATTCCGGAGTCGCATTGAAATCCGGACCGATTTTCCATACGATCTTCCCGCTTTCCTTATCCAGAATGGCAAGAATATTCGCCTCACGGCAGTCAAAGATGATATTGTCGGGCTTAAAGCGCATATCCCCATGCTCATACCATTTATTCGGGCCAAGATAGCTCATGCAGTTCACATGCAGATAATCACCGACACCACCGTCACTGGAACGCATATTCGGATCGCGTGCCAGAATATTTTTTGCGGCCTCATCGAAGCCTAGCTCATCAAAATGATCGGAAATAGACCATTTCCATAAAATGTTTCCTTCCCAATCCACCTCAATCATGGCATCATCCAGCAGCTTCTTATCGGAGATTGCCGGATTTTTAATGGTTTGATGAACCAGAATCAGGGTATTCCCCTCCAATGGCTTTGCATCCATTCCCGGTACATAATATCCAACCGGATTTCCTTCCCTTTGATAATCGTGGTGCTGCCGTGCCATCCAGCGATGATCTCTTCCGGGATCGTTGATATTTTCAAATTTATCAAATTCCCAGACGATATTCCCATCGTAATCAATTTCAATCAGATTCACGCCATCCTGCATACCATAATCCGGATGGCGGTATCCGCTCAGCCCCATCACATAGCCGCCAGGCAAAAGCTTCGGCGGCATGGCGTGCATATTCCATCTGCGCACCTCATTGCCATTCATATCAAACAACAATACACCGTCATTGATCAGGGGTACGATCGTGTACCCGTTCCAGCATTTCTGCGGATCGTATACGGTTACTCCGTGTGGAAAAACGAAAGGCTGTCCCATATTGCATTCCTCCATTCTATGGTTTTACGCTGCCTCTTTACCATTCTTTTTTATCAATTTACCATGTTCAAACATCGCACTGGACAAGGTTCCATCCATATGCAGCAGCTGGTACAGCAGGGTCTGTCTGGTGATATCCTGACGAATGACTGTATAATCATTCTGTAAGGCCTCCTCCAGCTGTGTCACCTGTTCTATCTGTGAGCTTTCATACGGATTATAGAATAGAAAAGCAACTCTGCCGGAATCCGGTGTCAGAATGCTCTTCAGCTGATTCCGCTCCCTGCAATACCGCTCACTTGCCGTAGCGGCAATCGCTCCGTCTGCGGCTGATGTGACCACCTGACGCAGAAAGGTCTGTGTGCAGTCACCCACTGCATAAATGCCCGGAACACTGGTCTCCTTTTTCTCGTTCACAAGAATATAGCCCTTTGCATCACAGGCAACAACATTTTGTACAAACTCCGTCTGCGGCACCATGCCGACAAAGAAGAAAATACCATCCGCACGCACCTTTCGTGTTTCACCGCTGACAACGTTTTTCAGGATTAACCCGCAGACCTCCTCATCCCCCAGAATTTCCTGCAGGGTGGTGTTCCAGACAAACTCTATTTTCGGATTTGCATAGGCTTCAGCCGCTGCCATTTCATTACAGTCAAGGTGACCCTCCTCATGCAGGACGATAACGGTTACCTTTTTTGCGAAATTCGTTAGATATCCGCTTTCCTCGATTGCCTGATCGCCGGCTCCCAGCACATAGATTTCCTTATCCCGGAAAAACTCCGCATCACAGGTAGCGCAATAGGCAACCCCATGTCCGGCAAGCTCGATTTCATTCGGAATACCGAGAACCCTCGGCTTTGTCCCCGTATCCAGAATCACACAGTCACCGATAAAATCTCCGCGGCGCTTTGTGTGTACAAGAAATGCCCCGTCCTCCATCGTATCCAATCCGGTTACCGTGGTGCGCTTGAAAACATTGGTGGCATACGACTGGGCATGCGCCTTAAATTTCTGCATCAGACCTGCCCCGCTGTCAGTAATAAAGCCCGGATAATTTCGGATTTCTCTGGTGTCGTTGATACGGCCGCCAAAGCTTCCCTTCTCAATCATGAGGGTTTTTCGTCCGGCTCTTCCTGCATAGATGGCAGCTGCCAGACCGGCAGGTCCTCCTCCGATAATGATGACATCATAGCGTTCTTCCATACATCCTCACTCCTTTGCATGATGGTACGTCATACTATATTTATGTTCTCCCTCTCTCCCTGCACCAAGCACGACCCAGATACCACAGATCAGTGTCAGAAGCAGACAGTAATAGGAGGACAGGAAAATTTGAAACGGTGTGACAACCGGCAGATAGGCATGATTTGCGGCCAGCTGATTGATCACGGTAACAGCTCCCATGACAAAGGCGCTGTTGATTGGTATGATTGCTGTTATATTCGTTGTCATCGCAGTTAACAGAATACTCCTGCGCTCCGCTGAGATTCCGGTCTTTTTTCCAATAGTATCTGCGATATCCTTAAACATGAGAATGGAAGGCAGCACACAGCCTGCTAGAAGAATATTGACGATACCAACGCCAAGGGAAATCATTGCCTCTGCACCGCCTGTATGCTGTATGGCTTTTCGTGATGTGAGATAGTTGCAGCATTTCTCCATCATTCCACCCTCTACGGCAATCGCAATCAGACCATAGAGCAGGATGGTGGAAATGATGATATCCACCACGCCGGATATACCGTCAAACAGAATGCCATGCAGCTCCTGCGTTTCATACTGAATGCTGATCAGGTCAGAAAACTGGAACAATCCGGTGGCAAATCCAACGCATATACCTGCCACGATTGCATAGGTGACGCCGACAAACAGATCACTTGTTTTAAAGCAGATTATCAGTAGAAGCAGAATCGGCAGCAGCATCCACAGTCCCTTAGGATTGCACATGCTCGCTAGCAGCTCGGGATTCTGTGCGTTTCCACTGGTTCCCAGAGCATAAAACAGAACAGTGGACAGAATTCCTGCGATGAGCAGATACGGCAGACGCTGTTTCATTACACGCAGCAAATCAGCGCCCTTGTTTGTAACAGGATCATGCTGGGAGGCAATCGTCGTATGAATGACCTGAGAGCTTGGGGAGAGTGCATCCCCAAAGAATATACCGCTCAGCATAGCCCCTGTCAGAATCGCAGGATCAGCGCCCATCAGCACCCCTGCCGGATAAAAAATCGGTACAACGGCCAGAAGTGCCGCTATCGGTGCACCTGCGCCCATGGAAATAAGCGAGGATACAAGAAAACAGAAAACCGTAAAGCTTCCTCCGCTCAAATGCAGATGCATGCCGATCCAGACAAAGCCGGAGCCGATCTGTCCGACAGCCAGAAGCTTGGAAAAGATACCGATCACCATGAAGATCATAATCAGTCTGGCATTTCCATACTGGGCAAGACCGTGTACAATGGCATCCCAGTAATGCGCCTTGTCAGCACACAGGAGGAACCCGATCACAATGGCAAGTACCGCTGCCAGAATCAGCGCCTTCATCGAGTAATAATGAAAACAGATCATGATGATACCGCTCAGCAGAACATACAATACGATGGGCAGTACGGCGAATTCCTGATGCATATGGAATTTCAATAAAGCGTTTACATCGTTCTTTTTCATATAGCCACCAACCTTGGATCCACCCCTATGATAACACTCCCTTTTTCCTGTTACGTGTTGGCATTCCAACAGTTTCTCACTTTTTGTGAATAAAATAACAAATTAAAAAACAGCGATTTTTCACAAGAAAGAAGCTGGGTGAACAGTACAGAATATGATACGCGTTCAGGATTGAGAACAGAGGATTTCAGGGCTGTGCAAATGCAGAGAAGATGAGGAACGGCTTTTCCTTTCACAGCCGATATGCAGGACATGCGTAGCGATTTGTGTGTGCCGTATACGACAGCAAGGTGTTGGCGGGAATAGGAAAAAGAGACTTCCTTTTCCAGCAAGTGAAGTCTCTGTTCTCTTTCATTTTTCAAAATAAGAGGTGTGCAGGCATCGCTTGTGCATTCTGCTTTCTTCTCTTACCTTATTGATTTTATCCACGCATGGTTACGACTCTTCGCTCAATCGATAATCCTAGCGCTTGTTTATAATTCACAAGTCAAATTTCATTCATGAAGTGTACCTGTTCTTTGTTAATATTCGTATATGTTCGCATAATTTGATCTCTGCTGCTTTTATGATAGATGAGATATCCATCTGCATCCGTTTGAAAGGTAACCGTAAGCTCGCCTACCTTACAGGTATGCAGCTGGTCATCATTTGTTTCGCAGATACGCACATAGTCCTCTAGTACAGCATTTTCCAGGGTTTGTTCAAAGGTCTGTTTGTCCCAGCGTATGGTGTTGACGCCCCAGGACAGCAGACCGGTATCCGCTATGCTCACCTCCGCCATTAACCCTGACTTCCTTGTCTGTTCAATATGATAGGCAGTTCCCTTTTCATCCGTATAGGTGCCGCTGAATTCATAAGGGGCATCTGCCTTGCTATCATCGCTTGGCTTAGCTGTAGTATCCTCGCTGCTGCTGGATTTACGAATACTCACATCGACAAGCTGTCCCTCTTCATTTTCCTGCTTCAAATGAAAGCTTTCTGCGTTTTCCAGTTTTTTTAAGGCTGTATCCAGCTGTGCTACAGTATCCTTGTCTTTCTGAAATTCCTCCGCATCCCTGTCAGGCTCAGCGCTGCATGCACAGCATAGCAGTAGCATCAGTATACAGCATCCGATTTTCTTCATCATGATACGATACATTTGCATGCCGATTGCTTTTGGCACGCACTCCTTCTTTTCTTAATTGTACACGAGAAAAGCTGAATTGTCTTCCATATAGGTAAGATTAGACAGTTTTATTCAGAAGCTGGTACTTTTATATATAGAATGAGCTTGATTAGATGATGTTTTTAATATATTTTATTTTTTACATTACCAATTATGTTAAAATGAATGTATAGGTAAAACAAAACTAGAGGAGATAATATATGGAAAGTCTAGATAATATGTTAAACATTGGAAAAGAAATGAAAAGAAAGCTTTTCTCAATTGGTGTCAGGTCATCAGAAGATTTGATAAGACTAGGTAGTAAAGAAGTGTTTCTTCAATTAAAGGAACAGCATCCAAATGTATGCTTAGTTCATCTATATGCACTGCAAGGTGCAATTGATCATGTTGATTATGATAAACTTCCGGATGAAGTCAAACTTGATTTAAAGCAATTTAGTGATCGTATAAAAGAAAAATAGAAGTACATACTTAGTTTTTTATGGAGGTATTATGGTTAGAGAAATTTATGAGTATGAATTGAATGATTTATTGAATTTGTATACACATTTACACGAAGATTCAGTTCCTGAGATGACAGAGGATTTGAGGAAAACATGGCACTCTATTGTGAACGATAAAAACCATCATATTATAGTTAAGGAAATAGAGGGTAAGATCGTTTCATCTTGTGTATGTATAGTTATCCCAAACTTAACAAGGAACGTTAGACCATATGCATTTGTTGAAAATGTTGTTACACATAATGCCTATCGAGGAAAAGGATACGCTACAGAGTGCCTACATTATTCTAAAGAAATTGCAGAAAAGTCCGGTTGTTATAAAATGATGTTACTTACAGGTGCAAAAGATGAGTCAACTTTAAACTTATATCATAAGGCTGGCTATAACAGCTTAGATAAGACAGCATTCATTCAATGGCTGTAGAGATAAATCACAATTGGTGGAGGTATTTTATGTTTAATGAAATATGCATATATGAGGCTAAACTGACAAAGTTAGATGAAATTGAGGAACTGATGAGGGAAGTAGCGGAATTTTACTTAAAGCAAGATGGTGTTATTGATGTACACTATATAAAACGTACTCACCGACAAAAAGATTTCAATGCAGTTAAAGAAGGAGAATTACCTGTTCGTCTTACAAGAAATGTAGGTAAGGTAACATATGTCTTGTATTGGGTGATGGAAAATGAAGAAGTTCATGCACGGGTTGGAAAACTGGGTTTGGAAAAGTTCTATAAGCGTTGGAATAGGTGTTTGATCACAATGCCCAAAATAATTCTGGGAGAGAATATTGTTTGATTTACAAATTGCAACTTACATACTAGAAAAATAGAATTTTTAAGTGTCTAAACAAATGGAAGGAGCATAGGATAATGAAAATGCCAACAGAAAATATTGATACTAGCATGTTTGCCCCGTGTGGAATGAATTGTAAAGTTTGTTACAAACATTGCTATCATAAAAAACCATGTGCTGGCTGTTTAAATAGTGATATGGGCAAACCAGAGCATTGTCGTAAATGTAAGATTAAAGATTGTGTTAAAGATAAAAAATTATCCTATTGCTATGAGTGTTTAGACTATCCATGTAAGCTGATAAAAAATCTTGAGAAAAGTTATAATAAGAGATATCAAGCAAGCCTCATGGAAAATAGTGCTTTTGTAAAAGAAGATGGATTAGATAAGTTTATGGAGCAACAGAAAATTATATACTCTTGCTATAAATGTGGTGGTATAATTTCTATACATGACAGAGAATGTAGTGAGTGTCAAGAGAAAATGAAGTAGACAAATTAGAATTTGTCGGGAAGATTATTTATATAATGTGAGGTATATCATGAATATGATTAGTAAAAAAATAGATTCTACACCTATGTGGTATTACATTTCAGAAACCAAGTATGATGAAACTATATTATTTCTTCATTCCGCTTTTGCAGACCATACACAGTATGCAAAGCAAATAGAAGATTTTTCTCAAAAATTCACAGTCATAACCGTTGACTTAATTGGGCATGGAAAATCTACTAAAACAAAAAAGGGAGATGGAATTGAAAAAACATCAATGTATATAAAAGATATTTTGCATGCAGAAAATATCGTTAAAGTCCACCTTGTTGGCGTATCAATAGGTGCTGTGCTTGTTCAAGATTTTGCAAACAAATATCCTGAAATGGTCGCATCCATTGCTTGTTTTGGTGGATATGATATAAACAACTTCGATACATCAATGCAAAAAGAGAATGGAAAAGCGCAAGGGTTAATGATGCTTAAGGCTATATTTTCAATTAAATGGTTTGCACAGAGCAATAAATTAATTTCCGCTTATACCCCACAAGCACAAGAGGAATTTTACCAGATGAATATTAGTTTTCCTAAAAAGTCATTTATGTATCTTGCTGGACTGAATGGCATGGTTAACAAATGTATTACAAAAAGAAGTTATCCTATTCTCATAGGTTGTGGTGATCAAGATATTCCAATGGAATTAAACGCAGTTGAAATGTGGCATACATCAGAGCCTAACAGCCAAGTGATGATTTTTAAAAATGCAGGACATCTTGTAAATATGGATGTACCAATAGAATTTAATAAAGTAGTAATGGATTTTATCCTGTGTGCAAAATGAGCATAATCCACACATCACTAAATTTCAGTTTATCAAACTAGAAAATTAGAAGTAGGAGGAACAATAATGGACTACAAAGTAGATGATAAAAACCTTGATGTATCAATGTTTATTTCTTTTGTCAATCAAGTATGGCAAGGCAATTATGACATGGAACAGACAAGGCAAGCATTATCTAAAACACTAAATATAACAGCCTATGACAATAATAAGTTAGTAGGGTGTTTGCGTATTCTTTCCGATGGTTACTATTTTGGAACAATTACAGAGCTACTTGTTCTTCCTCAATATCAAAAACAAGGTATAGGAAGTAAACTTCTTCAACTTGCAAAAGAAAATACACCTACAATGTTATATTTCGGTTCTCAACCAGAAGCAGAGAAATTTTATGAAAAGAATGGTTGTCAAAAGAGCTTACAATCTTACATGATAAATAAGGAAAAGTAAGAGATAACTTCCAGTTTATGAGATTGGTGTAGAGAGTAATAAAAAAATTAGAAATTGTGGAGGGCAAAATATAATGACATATACATTCACAGAAAAATTATTCAAGCAGGGAAATCGATATTTCATTAAAATACCCTTCAATGTTTGGGAAAAATGTGGTCAAAAGGGAATGGTTGCAGTGAGAGTGTATATAGAAGAGAATTGTACGTTCGAATGTAAGCTAGTTCCTAAAGGAGAGGGGACTTATTATATACCAATCAGAAAGAATGTAATACATCAGATCAATAGCGTTGATGCGTTAAGTGTTGCCTTTGAAGTAATTAGTGGACTAACACGGATAAATTGTGATAGTCCATATTCTAAGGAAAACCCTATACGAAAAATTGACAGTATTCAAAGTATTACTTATCCCAAAACTGGATATTGCGGACAACTATGCATTGCTATGCTTACTGGACTTAGCGTAGATGAAGTTGTAGCAGTTATGCAAACAAAGGCATGGGGATGTTCTTTTACAAAATTATTAGAAACTTTAGACTATTTTGGTATTTTACACGATGATAAGCCAACCTACACTAAAGGGAAAGAAGTTATATTGCCTGAGTGTTGTATTCTTAATATTAAGGATGAACAAAAAAATCATTTCGTTTTGTATTATAAAGGTATATACTATGATTCAAAAAATATCGATTATAAGGAGATAATAAGCTATATGAGAATTTTCGTTTAGTAAAAGAGAGAAGCAGTTTTAGATTTTTGCAGTCTTATTATATTCCAGTTTATAGAATCGTATAGATAGTCTGAAAATCACAGTTTTTCGAACTTAAAAACAAGGAATTATGGGGTTGATAACGTGAATACACCTGCAAGGACTTTGGTTATGGACCTCGTCAGGAGTTTTGGCATAGGGGAATTGTTACAGAAGCAGAGAAAGCATTCACAGAACAAGTGATAAAAACAATACAAGAAGGGATGACATTTCGTTATTCCTATGAAGAGTAATGGCAGCTAAAAGATTTTCCTGTTATATTCAAAATGTATCAGCTCAATTTATAGTAATGAGGATTTTGTGTATAAAATGTATAAGAATATGTATAACAATCGTTTCCTTGAGAAATTATAATTTGATGAGAAATAATTACAATATGGTTAATACCTCATTGAAACGTTTCGTACAAGAAAATTATATATTGTCAAATCATGCTAATGCTCTCAGATATGAAACATCAGAAGCTGCGTCTATTACAAAATACCTGAAAATCAAAGCAGAACGGTTAAATGGATTTTTCCCTGCATAAAATTTGCAATGCTTTACGTCTTGATCAATCCCCCTCTCCCACCATTTGCCTAAATTCATTCGCTATGGGATACTATAAGCTGTAAACACAGGATGTGCTATAATACAGCATTTCAACTAGGACAGATCGTGTGTGGTCCCAGGATGATGTCAAAATAGAAATTTTAAGTAGCCGTTCCCTTAATTTTATGATATAATAAATCCTGCAAATGATGTGCCCGTAGCTCAATTGGATAGAGTATCAGATTCCGATTCTGACGGTTGCAGGTTCGATCCCTGTCGGGTGCGCCAAAATATTATAGAAGCCCTGTTGTTCAGGGCAATGGCATCAACCTAAGGAAATTTGGTTGATGCTATTTTTTATTCCTATCAGAAATCACTTCATTAATCGCTCACTATCGTTGTAGTTAAGAGTATATTATATAAATATTTTTTAATATATATTAT
>NZ_JANGCA010000098.1:0-9250 GCF_024463855.1 Clostridium sp. DFI.1.208
CTAAGACGTTTGCTCGCAGTTCTTCTTCTACCTTGAGGATATCCATCGCCTCTGTAGCTGTCATATCTGGGAATCTCTCTAACATGGCCTGGACATGCATGATCGTGCTTGTTAGCTTTTCTTCAGCACGTCCTTCGATTCTACCTTCTTCTTTGATACCTTGGCTCAGGTTACACATGATCTCGACCTCCTCTTCGATTTCCTTCGTCATGTTTATGCGGTAATCATTCTTTAATTTCTTCTTTTTCTCTTCTGCCGATAGCTTGGCTATGAACAACAGGTTCAACAATTCCAGGAATCCATGCTCATCATCGTCATAGTCATATTCTTTGGCAGGGTAGACCATGATGGCTTCCAATAGATCATAATCTTCCTTCGGTGCTCTATACTCGTTCATCATGCTGCTTTCCTGCATGCTGTATCGGTTGATCACGTTGTCCATGTCCTTTGGATGATGGAAACACAACCATATCGAGTATACTTTTTTCATATCTCCGAAATTAGAATGCTGGAATCCATCCGCTGCGTTCTTTTGTTTTCCTAAGATCCTGCTGCAGTAATAGATCGCTCTGCTCAATAACGGATATGACAGACGCGCTGTTTCATTCTGTGCCTCGAGATTTATGATGACACCGATCTCTTCTTTCTTCGTGTTTCCTGTATTTGGCAGTGTTGCCTCAAACAGGATGTCATACCGTATGACTGCAGAGGGGATAGACGCGTCTTCTACATTCTTTCCAACGATCCGATCATCCATCACTTCATCGATCCGTGGCTGTTTTTCTATGAAGCTTGGTATCTCATCTAAGGGGATATTTTGAAATTCTTTGATACAGTTCTTCAAGATATATGCTAATATCGACTTATTGCTCAACATATTCTTACAATAACTGTCGTATGCCTGCTGTTTGTTCTTTTCGTTTTGATCCAGCGTATTGGCAAGTGCTGTCTGCTCTTCCATTTCTTTACTCCTCTCTTTATTGTATACCATCTAAGAAAATTATACATTCGTAAGGCGTTTTCCGCAACCCTTTCAAAAGCACTCCTTCCTTTTTGATAACTACCTTACACTTTCTTCACACCGCACAAGGTGGAACAGTCAAGGAGCCATAGGCAGGGTGGAGATCTTCCGTCAGGAAGATACGACCCGCTCCTTGATTGAGTAACCATGTGCGGTATTCCATACCTACATGGCAACTTGCCATGTAGTCGTGTAACAGAAAGAGTGATCTTCCTGCTTGGAGTATCACCCTACAATATGGTGACCTAAACATATCAGGGAAGCTGCTGATAACATCATCATCGGCAGCTATCGATCAGCAAGGATCCTGATATCCGGTTTCTGTGAGTATGACAGCTCTACTCTATTCGCTCTTTCGGTCGTGTTGATTTTGGTAGTTTACATTTCTCTGCCTCCACATACTCCTGTAGATCATTTTCACAAGGCAGATATAGCTTTCCGTTTTCCATACAGCGGAACAGGTCACACTCCTTTTCCGGTGACACAGCATAGAAGTCCTCAGGAGAATAAGGATACTTGCTCTCATAACCATTGCCTGACTTACAAAAGCCGAGTTCTTTATCTCTCCGCTGCCTGCGTGAAATAACAAAGAAATCATCTTCTTCTCTGGTGAACTGCCTTTCCGGAATAAAATGATGACCGCCATATTCAAAAATCTCCTTATTCATCGTCACACCTCCAAGATTTGTTATGTTTGACATCTTGAACTATCACCTGTAGATGATATCCTTATATCCTTCTTTTTGATAGCTTTGCTTCTCTGTCACTGAATATCACTTCGATGTTCAATAGCTCATCATGCAATGCAAAGCAATAGTTGGCCGTGTGTCGTAGATATGCAAATTCAACGAGCATGCTTGCGTTGTATTTCCTACAGATATCTGCGTAATGATCATCTAACTCATAGAATGAGTATCCGGCTTCTCTCTTCATCTGTATCCTTGTTATACCGTACTGCACTTTATCGCAAAGGATCGCATATAGATCTCCGGCTTCATCGTTCAGAAACTCACGTAATGCCAAGGTCTGTAATCTCTTAGTCTGCATATTTGTCGTCTTACCTCGCTGGATGAGATCCTGTAAGAAATAATAGATATCTTCAGCATCGTTCAAAGGAACTGCCGAACAGATGTAGGATTCTTCACCTATTGAGAAGTGAGTCTTTTGTTGAAAATCTTCATCACTCACGATCAATCCTTCCGCAAGATATCTTGTATCTTGACCAAGCTGCTGATGATACGTCATGTAATATAATTTTTTCATTTTCCATCTCCTGTGGGGCTGCCACTTACCTTACACTTTCTTTACACCGCACGAGGTGGAGCAGTCAAGGAGCCGAAGGCAGGGTGGAGATCTTCCGTCAGGAAGATACGACCCGCTCCTTGACTGAGGAATCATGTGCGGTATTCCATACCTACATGGCAACTTGCCATGTAGTTGGCCGGCACCTGAGCCGGCAGAGCTATCCGGCATCTTTTTACTTGATCAACTGCTCGCCAGTATATAAAATACCCTAGAGGAGAGCTCCTCTAGGATATCATATCTTTGACCCTGGTCATGATTTCTCGAAAGACCTGGCTGTCTCTTTTCAGATGTCCTTTTACGTCTATGACCCTCGCGGTATTTATCCATTTGGAATCGTTTATGAATAAGACAGAACGTTTCTTCATCCTACCGACCTTTTCCAGGCGCATCAGATGTTTTTTGCCGTTTAGGGTATCCTTACTATAGGCTTGCGCATAAGCCCGTTCATTACCACTCATCGGCACGACATACGCTTTATTTTTACATAGGCTCAAAATGAGTCCGAAATGCTGGAAGCCTATCTCTTCGATGAATGCATTTCCGAAATCGATATAACAGATATCTCCTACACGGATATCGACACCTTTTTCCGTACAACTATGGTCATTGTGATGATTGTGATGGTTGAGCATTGATATATAGAGTGCTCGGAGATCATCACAGGCTTCAAGTTCTTTCTGCTGTAGTGTCAGTATATCGTCCATCAACTTTTTTCTATCTTCATTTATGGAGATCATATCCTATCTCTCACTTTCTTCAAGATGAAATCCTTGAATTCTTTTTCCGTTCCTACGAACAGCATCCATGACTCCGTATCACGGAAACGGTAACGGATATCACTTGTCCCTATGATCAGGACATAATCGACGACGCTATCTCCCTCAGGCGATAGTAAGAAGCCTGAGCCCTCTGTAGATTCGACCCAGTTCCAACCTTGTGAAAGGGTCTCGATATTCCTGATGTGGGATACCGTGCTGTTTCTGATTATAATGTTGTTGCTTCCGATGATCGTGTTCACTATATTTTTCATATTCTTCTCCTTGCGGGGTCACCGCTTACGATCGTAAGGATGGATACCTTACACTTTCTTCATACCGCTGGAGGTGGAGCAGTCAGGGAGCCGCAAGGCAGGGTGGAGATTTTCCGTTAGGAAAATACGACCCGCTCCTTGACTGAGGAGCCGGATGCGGTATTCCATAGCTACATGGCAAGTTGCCATGTAGAGGCGCAGCCAAAAGGGAAGCGCTGATATTGCAGGATCTGGAGCTATCTCATGGCATCGAGTTTTTTCGTCATTCTCCCTTAGTCGTGATGAGTCATCATACTTATTTTTTATCTTCCAGATGCTTGGTATTCAACCATTGTATCATTTCAATATACATGAGCCGCAGGTTTTTATATAATGTGATTTCCTTCTTGTACCGTTTGATACGCAATAATAAATAGATGATATACAGTATCTGTATCAGAATGAATAATTTCATATTATCTATATCCTTTCTCTCGACTATCTGGTACATGAGAAAACTACCTGGCAAGTTGCCAGGTAGTATAGGCTAATACCTCGTGATGTGATCTGCTATGAATTCATAGGACAGATGTACCTCACCGGATGCATCCTCACTCTCATGGGAGATGATCTGTCCTTTTGCCATCACGCTATCGCCAACCTCCAGAGGGCGGTTATCGAATACGTGCTCATAGGATATCGATATTTCATAGGACGCACCGTCACTGGAAGAGATATGCATATTGAGAAAGCTTCGCTGGGTTGCCGATATCCTTGTCCTGATATCCTTTATCCTTCCACTTATCATAAACAGTTTCATTTCGTGATCCCTCCTAAGTTTTCGATATTCCCACAGATATCGATAACGATATCTTTCGATGTATTTCTCAAATCTCTAAGCTTGGATATTTGTTTTTCAAATATGCTAAGGTCATCGACATGATATAAGATAGGGACTCTAAGGTGAAGCTCATGAAGCTCTAATAGATCACGATGACCTACCTTGATGATCTGATAATAATCGATTTTCAAAATATTTTTAATATAGTTATAGTTTTCAAAACGATCAGTAAGATCTAAGAAAAGATATAGATCCATCAAATTCATATGTTCACGGTAAGACCTTATATCATCGGAAGACATGGATCGTAATATATAGTCGATGATCGATCTTTCATAATCTTCTGTCCGATGACCATTGCAGGAAAAATATGCGATCCCCAGTTTTCTTGCAGCTTTCTCGTTTTCTTTAGAATATCGCATACTACATTCGATACATTCATGCAGTTCATCGTCCGTGATATGTTTGGTCCATGCATGTCCGTTCGTGCGTTCCTGCATTCTTATCAAATCAAAAAATACCTGTGTATCAGATGTATCTATTCCCAAAACTACGATGATATCCCCTGGAAATTCCTTAGCCACTTCCTGTACGGTCATTTCCATTCCTTCAATGATCAGGGTGATATCCGGATTGTTATGACGAAAAGATTTGATATAGCTTTTTATAAACTCTAAAAAAGCTGTGGAATATGTATCCTTCACCTCGGTCTTATTATCCTTTGCATATATATCCTGTATCCCACATGCATAAAACGCATGTCTTACTTCATCCATTGCTAAGATACTAAAAGCACCATATGACAATAATTTTTTAGCAATTGTACTCTTACCAGTCCTTGACTGAGGAACCGTAAGCGGTATTCCATAGCTACATGGCAACTTGCCATGTAGAGGCGCAGCCATAGTTAATATACTGATTCAAATGCCGGATATCAAAATGAGATAGAAAAATCGAGAGAGGTGTCTCTCCCGATTTCTTTGTTTAGACTAGGTCATCCAATGACAATCCATCATATGTATTTTCTTCCGCTTCTGCTTGAATAGGTGTATCTTTCTGTAAAGCATCATATTCATCCAGTAATGCTTTTACTTTCGGGTCTCTCTGATATTTTTTCAGTTTCTCCATATACTGTATCTCCTTGACTTTGAGTTCCACCTTTTTAAGGATGACATCTGCACTGATTTCCGCTTTCTTCTTTTTCAAATATCCCTCGATATCCATCTTCATGAGATAGGTACTGATTTCGAATGGCATGGAAATCGCCTCAAAATTCGTGAGTTTCCGAGAGATAGAAACAGTAATGAATCCGTGTTCCTTACTATCGATGACCAAAAGGTCAAATTCATTTAGGGCTTTTTCGGATGCTACATAGGCATCCTCATTATTCAAAACTACTAATTGTGACTGTACTTCATAATAATGCATATCTTTCCTCCTGTGCGGTTCTGCCGCTATCGACTGTAAGTGTAGCTACCTTACACTTTCTTCACACCGCTGGAGGTGGAGCAGTCAAGGAGCCATAGGCAGGGTGGAGATTTTCCGTAGGAAAATACGACCCGGTCATTGACTGATGGAGCCGTAAGCGGTATTCCATAGCTACATGGCAACTTGCCATGTAGAGGCGCAGTCAAAAAGGAAAGTGACAATGCTACAAAAAAGCTGCCCTGAGTATCATGCAGCTTGTTCTTTTATTCAGATGAAGGTATCTTCATATAGATATGCGTAATTGTATCCATCATATTTGATAGCCGGGATGTAGATGCCCTTCAATACCGTCAGTTTTTTCATCCCTTGGCTGTTGTTCTTTATGTAGCGAGATTTTTTTAAAGGCAACAGCCGTTTTCTACTATTATCGAGTTTGAATGATCTGGTAATCTCGTCGCGTTGTACGATATCGATGATTTCCGGATAGACTTCTTGCACGACGATATGCAAACTATCGCATACGGACATTACTTGTAAGCAGATAATGTCATCGTTGGATTTCGCAATGAATATATCTCCGATTTGGATACCATATCTACTTGTTACATCATTTTTATTTCTCTGCATACCATTCTCCTTGCGGGGCTACCGCTCTTACTATGTAAGTCAGTTACCTTACACTTTCTTCATACCGCCGTAGGTGGAGCAGTCAAGGAGCTGTAGGCAGGGTGGAGATTTTCCGTTAGGAAAATACGACCCGGTCCTTGACGGATGGAACCGTAGGAGGTATTCCATAGCTACCTGGCAACTTGCCAGGTAGGGGGCGCCATATTCTATCGAGACATGTCCTCTTCATCATCTGAAAGAGGACATATCCTGATGGAATGACTGAGGAGGCTGACAGCCTCCCTAATTATCAAGAAAAAAACTCATTTTTGAACTGTCTCCCATCATTCGATGATACTCAGCAAGCAGCTTTCCGAATTGTGCGACGGTCGGCTTCAAATCTTGTACGACCTTTTCATAGTCGATACCTATTTCTTTACAGAATTCTTCGGTTATCAGGATATTCCCTTGCCAGACCTTCCTTGAACCACTCGTTTCTGCATCGAGTGCGACGGCCAATAGTGGTGCGGTCATCCTTCCGATCTCACACAGCGTTTTATCGAATACCTCGATAAAGAGTGGCAACAGGATGTCCTAAAAGCAGAGCTTCCTCATAAGAGGGGGCGGATGTCTTGTCCTCATGCAAAAGCTTGATACGTTCGTCTAGATAGGATAGAAATTCATCGTGTGCTCTGACAAATGCCTTTTTGATGTCTCTTTCGTTAAAATGATACTAGCTTCCATTGTTTTCTCCTTTGCGGGGTCACCGCTCATCACATGTAAGGCGACTGACCTTACACTTCCTTCATACCGTGGAAGGCAGAGCGGTCAAGGAGCTGGAGGCAGGGTGGAGATTTTCCGTTAGGAAAATACGACCCGGTCCTTGATCGTGGAGCCGGAAACGGTATTCCATAGCTACCTGGCAATCTGCCAGGTAGGGGGATATCTCCTGTAGCTTTCGGCGTACGAAGTGCAAAACAGTGAGGGTCTCTCCTCACTGTTTCATCGAATCATGCCTGGAATCTTTTCTTATCTGCGTCTACGAAGGGTGCTTGCAGCTTTGAAGCATCGCCTAATCTTTTGTGGATACCATATAATGCATTGCCGAACGCTACTAATACATCGTTCATGTATTCTAGAAATCCCGTCATGTCTGTCCCCATCTTATCGAGAAATTCTTTTGATATCCCAAGGGATGGGTGCCAGACCTCTCCTCGTTCTTCCAATGCGATCGAGATGAGTGGATATATCTTATTTTCATAGTCTATCAATGCGCTTTTGAATGCATCCTCATATCGTGGCATCAGCTCCTTTATCCCTGTTACGGCAAGACAGACCGTCTCTTTCAATCGCTTTTGATGCGCATCCTCTTCCGGCATGAGATCGACGATATGCTCGATATTTCCTAAAAACCGAGTTCGTGCTTCCTTGCATACTTCTTTGATGCCTTCCTCTGTTAAGATAATTTCCTGCTTCATAGGTTCCTCCTGTGCGGTTCTGCCGCTATCGACTGTAAGTGTAGCTACCTTACACTTTCTTCACACCGCTATAGGTGGAGCAGTCAAGGAGCTGCAGGCAGGGTGGAGATCTTCCGTCAGGAAGATACGACCCGGTCCTTGACGGAGGAGCCGGAAGCGGTATTCCATAGCTGCCTGGCAACTTGCCATGTAGAAAGCCGTCACATGTGCCGCTGCACTTTTTATAGAAGATCGCTCACATGGCAACTTGCCATGTAGGGGCGCAGCCGGAGAGGAAAGAGAAAAAGCTGCCATTCCAGCAGCCTGTCTTCGTATGTCGTACCTCGTGTGTATCCGGCCATACCTCTTCGTTACATCGCGTCCGTTCTTATGTATACAGTTGAAGTGATATCCCCATCAAGCCTGATATCTACCATCGGGGATGTCAGAAGCCACAGCGTCCGCCTGGGGATCGTTTCCCATCATACTGTAATATTCTGTAAGTACCTTTTCAAATTCTAAGATTGTCGCTTCCATGTCCTGTGAGACCTTCTTATGTTCGACGCCGGCTCTCCTGCACAGCTCTTCGGCTATCATGAGGCCGATCCCCCAGGTCGTATCCACGCCGTCCATTTCTTCATAGAGTTCGACAGCTAATAATGGCGTTCTCGTCTTTACGTGCTCATGCAGTGCTGCCCGGAACATATCGAGGAATATCGGTAACAGGATGACCATGCCCTCTCTTCCTGCGATCATGTCCTCTTTATACTGCCCTGTGAGCTCCTGCTCATCCTCCAGCCGCTCGATGCTCTTGTCCAGATACGATAGAAAATCACTGCTTGCGGCTTCGAATGACTTCTCGATCTCATCTTCTTTCAATACGATATCAGCTTCCATTCTTTCTCCTTTCGCGGGGTCACCGCTCATCCTTCCTGTTTCTTCCGCTTGATCTCTTTATGATAGAGCTTCTTCAGTTTATAGAAGGTCGATCTCCCTATGTTGAGCTGCGCTGCCGCATCCACTGCCGTGATCGCATGTTGGGATTGCAGGACAGCCAGCTTCAGAAACTTATCACTGCAGGGGATCCCAGGACGCCCTATGCGGACGCCGTTCTTTTGTGCCTCTTTTATCCCCTTCATCATTTTTTTCTTATGATCGGCCTCATGTCGGATGATCGCTTCACACTCTTTCATCAACTGCCAAAACGGTTCCAGCATTTCTTTTTCTACTCCCATATCAGCGAGCTGTGTGCAATTATCCCTGGCCTTCTCCAATGCCTTCGATAATCCTTCCGTTTTCACTCATACCACCTCTTTTACATCACAAGGATAGCTTGGGCTTTTTCATATCCGCTACATATATCTTACACCAAAAGTCCCGTCGCATTCAATAGATATGGTACGGGCATCGTCTTGAATATATGAAGGGGATGGAACAGTGAGGGGCTGTCTCACTGTTCCGGTATATCCATCCCTATCTCATCGAGGAATTTGCGATATCTCACGTGATGATATCTATACATCTTCGCTCTCTTCCAATGTATCGACGGTAGGCGTAGCTGCCTGGCAGCTTGCCAGGTAAGC
>NZ_JANGCA010000099.1:0-9109 GCF_024463855.1 Clostridium sp. DFI.1.208
GGATTCAGGAATATACAGAATCTTATCGATATGATCATGATCGTATGTTCCCGGTTATACTATGAAATCAAACTATCTTATGAGCTTAGATGATTTCTACCCACACTTAGTGCAGATGCTTCTAAAAAAACCATCAGAACTAAATCTGATGGATAAAAAGTGGATATGGTGTTGAAAATAAACATGATTCTGTTGAACAAGAAAGAATAATGATTAAATTCTTTTGATTGTGATGAAAAAATCGACACACAAGTAGAAGGAGACAAAAATATTTATAATGATAATCAAGGAGAACAAAATGGTAACAAGCACAAAAAAAGGAATAGAACAATATATTGAAAATCAATGTAATTTATATGGAATTGATGCTTTAGAACATTTATCAGCTAATCAAATTGCAGAAGAATTATCTATTTCTAGACCTTTAGCAAGTCAATATTTAAATGAACTTGAGAAGGAAGGAATATGTTTTAAGGTAAATACTAGGCCAGTATATTTTTTCCATAAGAAAGCAATTGAATCTTATTATGGAATCATGATTCAAGATTCAGAATTTTATGATACTGATGAATTTTGGAAATATATATTGAACCATACTAATGATCATTTTTTCCTAAAACAATTGATTGGATGGAATGGTTCTCTTAGACCAATCATTGAAAAATCAATGGAAATGCTGAATTATCCACCCAACGGTTTACCTTTTATTATTCAAGGAGCGAGAGGTGTAGGAAAAAAGACGATCTTAAAGGTATTACTACAAAGTATTCGTTTTATTTCTCCTGTTTCAAAAAAAATGACTCAATTTGATGCAGTACAAGATCAAAGGGTAGGAAAGTTCATTTTAGAATTAGAACAATCAAATGAAAGAAAACCTTATATTACAATAATAGAACATGCAGAAAATATTTCGAAAACAACACAAAATATCTTGTTAAAATACATGAAAAATAGTCGTAGACTTCCAGATTTATTTATTCTTTTATCCGAAAAAGATTTAAGAGAATATTTACTTAGTGAATTACTCAGTCTTTTTCCATTTATTGTAAATGTACCTGAATTACAAGAAAGATCAAAAAGGGAGAGAGAAGAATTAGTCATTCGTCTATTTAGAAATGAAGAAGAGAATCTTGGTAAAAAAATAAAGTTATCTAATGTTGTATTAAATGCTCTTTCACAAGCTGTTTACAAAGACAATATTATTGGCTTACAAAATCACATTCGTTTAATATGTGCTCGATCTTTATTGAAATCAAATGGAAAAAGCATAAAAATACATGCATATGATTTAGATCAGCAGGATTTTGAAAACATAAAAATTTTAAAAGATGTCGTTTACTACATCGATATTTCTACATACAAAGGCAGTAAAGAGTTTGAATTTTTCATTCATGCTGTCGATGCATTTATTGATATGTATAAAAATGGTGGCATTGATTATCTTGCTCTTAATTACTATTCAAAATATAAAGAGCTTATAGATATGTTGTTTCAATATAATAACACCTTTGATAACACACATTTACGTGGCATAGAAACTGTGGTTGCAGATATCGTACAAGTGGTAGTTAGCCGACGCTATGTTAACATCCCTGGAAACTTTGTTTTTGAATCAGCTAAGCTACTATATTTCATACAGGACAATTTAGATGAAATAGACAGATGCTGTAAAGAAAGAGAAACTACGTTAAAAAAGATGCTCCAGGATTTATCTTTAAACTATCTCCAGGAGTGCACTATAACAGATGAAATATCTTCACTAATATTACATAATCTCGAAATTAAAACAAATATAATATTTCGTATTTTATTGATATTGGTTTTTCAAAGATATAACAAAAGTTTTACACATTGTAATATTTTTGGATTATTGATTTGTCATGGAAGGTCTACAGCAAGTTCTATGGCTGATTTAGTAAATACAATGATACAGGCATATGTATTTGATAGCATTGATATGCCTTTAGAAGCGACTGTTGAGGATTTTAAAAACGTACTAGCTAATACCATTGACCGAATTCAAAATAATGCTCAGATTATTATTCTAGTTGATATGGGCTCATTAGAACTTTTGGGGAAGGGTTTAATTGATGAAACACGCCATACAATAGGCTTAATTAATAATGTGACAACTCGAATGGCTCTACATATAGGGTATCAAATAAAAGAAGGAAAGCCTTTGGAAGATATTGTTAATAACATATCAAAGAGTATTCAAGTTGATGCGAAAATCTTTACCAAAGATTCTGAGGATGCAATTCTTTTTGTTAGTGAGACAGGAAAAAAGACATCTGAACGCATGATGCAATTATTTATAGAAAGTTTACCAGAACAAATTCCTGTGCACTTTATTTTTCTAGATTTGATGGAATTAACGGATGATTCATTTTACAACCAATTTATTGATATATACAATATTCTATTTATCACAGGAACAGTAAATCCAAATTTACAGAACGCTCCATTTTTACCATTGGAAGATTTAATTAATGGAGAACATTGGGACATGATATGTAATTATTTAAAGAGTTATTTAACTAAGGATCAAATGAATATATTGCAGAACAATTTGCGAAACAATTTTACATTAACAAATGTGATTCAATATTTATCCATCCTGAATCCGAAAAAGTTATTGGATAATGTAATAATGGCGATTGATATCCTTCAAGGAAAATTAGGGAAAAGATTATCAAATAAAGCTTTGGTAGCATTATATATACATATTTGTTGCATGATTGAACGACTAGTATCTAAAGACGCAATATTAGATAGTGGTGAACATATAGAACGTTTCAAAAAAGAACATGAAGAGTTTATAAATTTGACTAATATAAGTTTTTCACAAATATCAAAAGTTTATAGTATAACAATCACAATTGAAGAAATTCATTATATTTATAAATTCTTCAATGATGATAAAGAGGAGGAATGAATGTGGAAAAAAGAACAATTATCGCGTGTCATGGATGGTTAGCGGAAGGGTTCAAAAGTTCTTTAAATTTAATTGTTGGAGAAATTCCTAATCTTCAAACTTTGAACTGTTTTGTAACCCCAGAGTTTGATATTGAAAAGTCTGTAGAAAAGATTTTTTCAGAGCCGGATATAAAGAACTTCGATATATATGTTTTTACAGATATTATGGGAGGAAGTGTAAATAACGCTTTTGTTAAACAATTAGAAAAACATTCTTTTCATTTATTTACCAATATAAACTTAGCTATGTTAATTGATCATTTTCTGAGTCATGAAGATGCAGAAAAACTTTTTGAAAAAATAGAGAAAGGAGAGTTTAGACAAATTTTTTGCAATCATCTTTTGCATGATAGTTCAAAATGGTCAGTTGATGATATTTAGAGCTTTATCGGTAAATTTTATTTCGAAATTGCTCATCTAAAGAAGGGAGGTGTTGAAATGATACGAGGTTTGAGGATAGACCATCGATTGTTACATGGACAGGTGGCATTTTCATGGGCACATTATTATTCAGTATCAAGAATTATTATTATTGATAATAAAGCAGCGGCAGATGAATTTCAAAAAATGGCGTTGTCCATGGCAAAACCATCTGGAACTAAGTTAAATGTATTTTCCGTAAACAAAGCTTTAGAATTAGCAGAGAAGATTGATTCTTTAAACGATGATATTATGATTGTTTTTGGAAATACTACAGATGCGAGTCAGTATATTTGTGAACACCCTGTTTATAAAGAATTGAATTTAGGAGGTATACCTAAAAAAGAAGATAGTATACAGTATACAAATGCAGTTTATTTAAATAAAAAAGAAATACAAGATTTAGAAAAAATTCAAAAAACAGGATGTCGCATTATTATGCAGCAGTTGCCTACATCGAAATTGGAAGAATTGAAACTTTAACTTGGAGAAAAAAAGGAGGAGGTATATGAGTTTATTTCAATGTTTTATCATAAGTTTAATTGCAGTGGCTTCCCAATTAGATTCTCGAATCTTAGGACGTACGAATTTAGAAAGACCACTTATTACTTGTACATTAGTGGGACTTTTTCTAGGTGATCTAAGTACAGGATTACTAGTTGGAGCGCAGATGGAGATGATTACACTTGGTATGATTGCTGTTGGAGCAGTTTCTGGCGCAAATATGAATTTAGGAGCAATTATTGGGTGTGCTCTTGTTATACAAACTGGCGCAACCGTGGAGACCGCTTTAACGATTGCAGTTCCTGTTACTATCATTCGAAATTTATTATGGAATCTTGGACATATTATACGTGTTCAATTAGCTCATATGTGTGATAAAGACGTGGATGAAGGTAAATTTGAAGCAGCTAAACGTGTAAATTATCTTTGGGGACCATTACAGTATGCTCTATTACCAGCATTTATACCATGTTTCATCGCTTTATATTATGGTGAGAGCTTTGTTAATATGGTTGTAACTTATATTCCAGACTGGATTAATACTGGTATTACACTAGGAGCTAATTTAATCTCATTTTATGGATTTGCCTTATTACTTACTACTATGATAAATAAGAAAAATGCAATTTTCTTTTTCATTGGCTTTGCAATTGCTGCTTATTCAGGATTAGATTTAACAGCAATGGCAATGATTTCTATTTTAACCGCAGTGTTATTGTATATGCTTCGATACCAAGATAAAAAACAAACATCTACAGTTTCTGCGGTTGATGCTTTAGAAGATTTAGATAATTAGGAGGTTAGGTATGAAAGATGGACTAAAACTTCAAAGAGAATACCCTCTACATAAAAAACTTGTAGAATTTTTCTGGGGTGGTTGGTTTAGTATGTGTAACTGGAACAATGAACGTCAAGCAAACACGGCATTTATGTATGGAATGTCTAAAACAATTGATCGTCTATATCCAAACCCAGAAGATTTAGAAAAAAAGAAAGAAGCCTATCATCGTCATTTGGTATTCTATAATACCACTCCTCAATTTATGCCTTTTCAACTAGGATTAGCAGCTGCAATGGAAGAAGAGTATAAAGAACATCCAGATACTTTTAATCCTAAAATGATTAATGATGTAAAAATTGCTTTGATGGGCCCTTTAGCTGGAATCGGAGATTCGTTTTTTCAAGGAACAATTCGAACAATAGCAATGAGCATTGGAGTCTCATTTGCACAACAAGGTTCCGTGTTAGGACCTATTATCGCAATGGTAATATCATTAGGCACTTCTATCCCAATAACATGGTATGCAGGGAAACTCGGATATCTGAAAGGTAAAGAATTACTTCAACAAATTATGAAATCAGATTTAATGGAACGAATAATGTATGGATGTTCTATTGCTGGATTGATGGTTGTTGGTGGTATGGTGGCTTGTCTAGTCAATGTAACAACGCCAATTGCTATGGGCGAAACATTCCAATTACAGAGTGTTTTAGATACGGTTTTGCCCAAAATGATTCCTCTACTATTAACAGGATTAATGTTTGTTGTTGCGAAAAAAAAGGTAAATGCCTTATTAATCATGTTAGCTTGCTTTGTAATTGGTGTGATTCTAAGTTACTTTGGAATATTAGCTGTATAAAAATATAAAAAAAGGAGGATTTTAAAATGGTAGATGTAAAACAGTTAATTAATGAAATTTGTTCAAAAAAAGAAATTCATAGTATTAGTTTTTCGGGATGTGGAGGTTCTCTTGCTTGCTTCTATGCTCCATATTATTATGTTACAAGAGTGTCTGATAAGCTATCTGCGACATATACTACTGCTAATGAATTCGTGCATGATACTCCTATTTCTGTTGACAATCATGCTTTAGTGGTAGTTGCTTCTAGAAAAGGAAATACAGCCGAGACGGTTGAAGCAGCTAGAAAGGCAAAACAACTCGGTGCTACAACAATAGGTCTAGCTTATTTGAAAGATACTGCTCTCGAAGAAGTCGTTGACTATATTATTCATTATGAGGTAGGAGATGACGCTTTATTTGAAGAAACAAAAGCAGCTTATGCTTTAAAGATAGCTTATGAGCTGGTTAATACAGTAGAAGGTGATAAAAATTACGAAAAAATGAGACAGGCGATGACATTGTTGAATACATTAATACCAGATGCTAAGAAAGCTATTATGCCTAAAGCAATTCGTTTTGCGCAAGAATATCAAAACGATACTATGATTTATACAATGGGTAGCGGATGTGCCTGGAGTTCAGCACAACAACAGTCTATTTGTATTTTCATGGAAATGCAATGGATCAATTCTGCAGTTATTCACACGGGAGAATTTTTCCATGGACCATTTGAAATCACAGATGAAAACACAGCCTTCTTGTTATTAAAGTCAACTGGAAAAACTAGAAAATTGGATGATCGTGCGATTAATTTCCTAAATAATTTTAACCATCACCTGACTGTAATTGATGCAATGGATTATGGATTTGAGAAATTAGGTGATGTTTCTGAATACTTTGATGCATTATTTTACACAGCTATGTTAGGTGTTTTTAATCCTCTGCTTGCAGATTTACGTAATCATCCTCTGAGTAAGCGTCGTTATATGTGGAAATATGCCTACTGATATTTCCATTTATCATATATAAAAGACAGGAGACAGGGAGTTCCCTGTTTTCTGTCTTTTATCTTTAAGAGTAAATAGACTGTAATCAATAATAAAAATTATCGATTGTGCGTCATATTATATGAAGGGAGGGGAATATCATGTTATTAATAAAAAATGCAAATATCTATGATCCAAGATTTATTGGAACTAAAAATCTACTGATTGGAGCTGGTAAAATTTTATCTATTGGTGATCAGATATCAAATAAATGGATAGAATCAGAATCATATATAATAGATGCTAAGCAAAAATATTTAATACCAGGTATTATTGATCGTCATGTGCATATTATTGGTGGAGGAGGAGAAGGCGGTTTCTCTTCTTTTGCTCCACCTGTTCAACTTTCGGCTTTGCTGAAAGGAGGTGTAACGACAGTAGTTGGTGTACTGGGTACAGATGGTGTAACAAAAACAATTGCACAATTACTAGCCAAAGCAAAAGGATTAAAAGAAGAAGGTATCTCATCTTATATTTGTAGTGGATCTTATGGAATACCAAGTATCACACTTACAGGGTCTATCAAAAAAGATATAATATTTATCAATGAAATCCTTGGAGTAAAGCTAGCTTTAAGTGATCATCGTTCCTCACATGTGACATTAAATGAATTAATTCGTTTAGCTAGCGATGTCCGAATGGCCGGGCTAATCAGTGGTAAAAATGCTTGTATACATTTGCATATGGGTGATGAAGATAATGCATTACAGTTGGTTGGGGAGATTTTATCAAAAACTTCATTACCTATTACACTATTTCATCCTACACATGTCGGAAGAAATCCAAAATTACAAAATGAGGCTTTTTTATTTGCTAAAAAAGGAGGAACCATTGATTTTACTTGTGGACAAAATAATATAA
Organism: Clostridium sp. DFI.1.208; assembly: GCF_024463855.1. Classification (NCBI taxonomy): domain Bacteria; kingdom Bacillati; phylum Bacillota; class Clostridia; order Eubacteriales; family Clostridiaceae; genus Clostridium; species Clostridium sp. DFI.1.208. Next base: position 7,430 of record NZ_JANGCA010000099.1, read on the forward strand.
AACAAGAAATTTTATCCATTTCTTTAAAGAAAGCAAAGCAAGAAGGAGTACCTATGGAAAAAATAACAATTAGTTCAGATGGACAGGGGAGTTGGTCTATCTATAACATAAATGGTGCTCTTCAAAAGATTGGAATATCTGATGTTGATACTGTTTTGAAGCAGATTCAATTTGAAGTTATGAATGGTTTTATGTCATTAACAGAAGCAATTTCTTTGGCAACTTTAAATGTTGCTAAAGCTCTTGGATTATATCCAAATAAAGGTTGTATCCAACAGGGAAGTGATGCTGATTTATTGATATTAAATACAGATTTAACATTAGATACAGTTATTGCTAATGGAAAAATAATGGTTAAAGAAGGTAAAATATTACAAAAGGGTGTTTATGAAAATGAATAACTTTTAAGTTTAGAAATATAAATCTACTAAATTAATATCCATTATAGTTTCGATGAACCTCCAATTTGCTGACATAGCCTTTTAAGTAATCACAAATTTAAAAAGATCTTCTTTTCGTATTTGACGAATAAAAAAGTAACTAGCTTGTCCTCTCAATCTTTTCATAATCAGTAACAGGAATTCTTGTGAGTCCATTCCCTGATATTCCTTCTGTAATGTAAACAGAGCATTATATCGGTTGATGTATTTGCTGGACACTCCCCGGTAAAACCGATACTGCTCCTTGATCATTGAATGGAATGAATTGACATTGTTCAGATGATTGACTGCATTGTATTTACTGTAGGTATTCAAAACTTTGTTGGTGCATTTCTTTTCACAGAGGACTTTCGTATAACTTTGCAGTCCATCTGTCCAGACGTAGCTTTTATTGGCAACGGATTGACAAAAGTCTTCTACATTTTTTATAGAAGGTTTCGCTACATTGAATGACCGTGCAATACATTTTCCCAGACGTTGAACTGCAGTGAATATGCACACTTTCTCATCGGACAAACCGGCCCTGGAAGTACAGGTCCCCCGCTTCTTGCCGGGATGATCTTTGATAAAACGGCCTTTACGGCAATGTGTCACATACGTTTCATCCATTTCGATTTCATGATGTAGTACATATGGGACACTCCATATCTTCAATGAAATGAAGATATTTGTGACGCATACGAAAAGCAGTGGATTCATGTACATCAATTTTAGCAGCTGTATGAAGCAGCGAATTTCCATTCTGCGTTTCTATGATAAGATCGTTCCATTTCGACTGCGGTTGATGAGAATAGTAAGTCAACTGACCATGATCACATACAAAGCGTTTTTTACAGGAATTACATTTCAACATCTGTTTACCAGCCTTGGTTTTACCCGCTTTTACGAGCACGGGATGATGTTGACCACATTTAGGACAGTATTCGAAATGAAAGTGATCCATCTGTTGATTGATTTCCAGATAATCACGGATCATTTGAGAAATGCGATCTTTTTGATAAGCGCAAAGTTTTTTTTCAATAGAAGGGATTAGAAAATCAGAAATAGTATTCATCAACATATAAGTAACTCGTTTCTCTATACTTATAAAATGCTGTTTAATCCAACATTATTTGGCTCTTCTGTACTAAATGTGGGTAGATCTTTATCAAAAGAATGAATATCGCTTTTATTCATCGTATAAAATAAGAATATTTGAATATAAGAAAACCATATGGTATTTTTCTTAAGCGACCAAACC